>CAZZNR010000001.1:0-34068 GCA_964655835.1 uncultured Muribaculaceae bacterium
AATATTTAAGTTCAGCTCCTAAAGTACCAACTAATAAAGTATTAATCACTGGGCTTGATTCATATTTAATATACAGTTCTCAATAAATATAATATGGTTTAACCCTATTTATAATAGGTTTAAATATAATCCATTTAAAAAGATTTCCTTTTTAAATTAGAAAGAGGTAAAAGGTATGACTAACAAAAAAACATTAGTATTTGCAGCAGTAATTGCAACATTAACATCATTATTTTTTGGAGCAATTGGATATGCTGCATTAACTCAAAGATTAGATGTTCAAGGAAGTGCTGAATTCGTTCCGGAAACATGGCAAGTTAATTTTAAAGCTGGTTCTCTAAGTAGCCCCACTTTAAATTTAGCAACTGTAACCACAGCTCCTACATTATCTGATACAGTCATTGGTGATTTTGCAGTAAACATTACTCAACCAGGTTCATCTGTAACATATACTTTTGATATTGAAAATACCGGTACACTTGATGCCGAATTAACTTCTTATGTTTTAGGCACACCTGTATGTACAGGAACAACCGGGGATTCTAAAACAGCTGATGAAGCTATTGTTTGTAGCGATGATTTAACATATACTTTAACATATGTTAGTGGTGATTTAGCATCAAATGGTGTCACAGCTGGTGATGATATTGCAATAGGTGATACACTATTAAAAGACACTACTGTTAAAGTACAATTAAAACTTGAATTCTCAAGTGCTGCAACAGAACTGCCTTTAGCAGCAGTTGATATAGAAGGTCTAGATTCATATTTAATCTATTCAGCTATATAAATCATATTTATTGATTATTTAGTAGAAAGAAGTGAAATTATATGGCAAGTAAAGCCACTATTGTTTTAGCAACTATTATTACGGTATTTATATCAATAATGACGGCAGGTGTAGTATATGCTGCTTTAACCGAAAGATTAGATATCAAAGGTAGCGCTGTATTTGTTCCTGAAACATGGAAAGTAAATTTTAAGGCTTCCTCATTAAGTAATGCTATCTTAGCTGATGGTGCTGCAGAAATAACTGCGCCAACTTTATCTGATACGATAATACAAAATTGGAAAGTTAGACTTACACGTTTTGGATCTTCGGCTTCTTATACATTAGATATTGAGAATACTGGTTCTTTAGATGCCATATTAACTACTTTTGCCAAAGGAACACCAACGTGTACTGGAACAAATGAGATTACTAAAGATGAAGATGAAGCAATAGTTTGTAGTGATAATTTAATTTATAGTATTAAATATGTTAGCGGCGATTTAGCCACAAATGGTTTAACAGCTGGTAATGACGTTGCTGTGAATGATATGCTAAAGAAAAATACAACTGTTAAAATAGAAATAAAACTATATTTTTCAAGTTTAGCAGATGAACTTCCTTACGAAACAGTAAATATTGATGGTCTAGATGCATATTTAGTTTACAATTCACAATAAAAAGAAATTAATAAGGTGAAATAAATGAAGGGATATAAGAAACTATTATTAATTATTTTAATAATGTCTATAATATTATTAATTAATAGCTTTATACAAATATTTAATTTAATTACTTATTCCCTTTTTTTGTTGTTCTCATTTTTTATTGTAAAAAAACTTATGGGTTTTGAAAAAGATAATTTTCCTGATAGAAAAGAAATAATTACAATCTTAGTAATTAGTGTATTTCTTTTTTATGCAATAACTTATTCGGCTGTATTTTTTTGGGGAATATTAGAAAATAGAATTGTTTTTACGTTTAGTTTATTACTTAATAATATTATTCCGCTTTTTTTAATAATTATATTAACTGAATTATTAAGATTTATAATTATTAGAAAAGGAAGAGGATATAAATCTATTTGGATTCTCGCAATTATATTATTTACATTAATTGAAGTATCAATAAAAATGAAAGGCTATGATCTTAATATAGGAATAGATTTATTAAGATTCTCGATTGAAGTATTATCTATTAGTATTGTTAAAAATATTTTATTATGTTATCTAGTTAATCGAACCGGATATAAAGCCACAATTATATTTAGATTAATATACGAAATTCCCTTATATATTTTACCGTTTTTCCCTAACTTAGGAATATTTATTGATTCCGTAACAAAAATTATTTTTCCAGGTATTTTATTATTTATATTTTTATTCAAGTATGAAATCCCTAATAAATATGACATAATTAAAGAAAAAATTAAGTCGAAAGTCGGACATAAAATTTGCTATGGCATTATCGTAATAATAATGGGACTTCTAGTAGCATTATCAAGTGCCAAATTTAATTTATTTACGATTGTTGTTGGATCAGGTAGTATGAGACCCGTAATTCAAAAAGGAGATTTAGTTTTAGTTAAAAAAGTTAAGCCAAATACATTAAAGAAAGACGACATATTAGTATTTAACCATGAAGGGATAACCGTAGTTCACCGCATTATTGAAATTAAGACCCAAAATGGTGAACCCGTTTTTTATACCAAAGGTGATGCTAATAAAAATGCTGATGATTATGGCATCGATAGTGAAAATGCGATAGGTAAGGTAATTTTTAAAATTAAATATATAGGTTACCCAACTATTTGGATTAATGACCAAATAAAAGAATAAGGTAAATCCTTATTCTTTTTTTATTTTATTAAAAATCATAATGTTAAGATAGCATCAATATTTTTAGCTAACTTTTTAACTAAGTCTTCATTTTCATATGAGGCAAATTTATTTTTAAAAATACTAGGTTCTATTATAAATAACTCTGGATACTTAGCAAAGATATCTTTATTATTATTAATGCCAATTTCTGCTAAAAAATTTAGATTATGTTCGATCAATTTTTGTTTAATTTTAATTTTTTCTAAAATTATTTCATGGTTATTATCAATAATGTCCTTTATTTGTTCCTCGGTTAATTTTAATTCTTTTAAAAAATTATTCATTTTAATCCTCCTCTTTATTAGATTTAGCATTCTTTTGCTTATCAAACTCAACTAATGTAGAAAAAGGTAGCAGCATACTTGAAACCGGATATTTTTTTAAAATATAATTACCGTCAGCTTTAAATATTTTTACTTGCTCATCGAAGTCATTAAAATTAATAGAGGTTATACTATAGATGCTTATGTCAGCTGGGTTATTTCCTTTAGCATATACAGTTAAAAGATTATCTTGTAATACTAAGTTATTACTTTCAAAAATGATATCTAACATATAAGAAAAATCTTTTTCGTTATTATTTTTACCCAATCCTTTTAGGATGTCTAATGTTTCTTCTAAATTTTCTACTTCTCCAATATTAATAAATTGATTATAAAAAGGAGAAACATCTTCCAAAGGAATATCGTATTTTTTCAAGATGTTGATTATTTGAGCAAATTTTTCGCTCGACATATTATTAACTAGTTTATTTATTTGACTTTGAGCGAGGTTCATTTGCTTAATACCGCTATATTCATTTAAGCTATAATCTAAAACTGGTTTTATGATATTTTTATCAACAACTGTAGTATTTTCAATAACTTCTATTTCTGGTTTTAATTTTGATTCTTTAACACTTTCAGTTTTTTCTTTTTTAATTTGTTCTTTTGATTTTTTAACTTGTTCTTTCGATTCTTTAACCTGTTCTTTTGTTTCTATAACTGTTTCTGTATTTTTATTAATTTCTTCTTGAGATTTTATTTCTTTTTTAATATATACTTTTATTAGGTTTTTATTTAAATCCTCATTAGCTTTTACTAATTCCTCACAATAACTTACTATATCTTTATTGAGTGCTCCTAGAGTCGTTTTAACATCATTTACTTTTTTGAAATATTCAGATTTCAAACCTGGAATATTATCGTTAATTGATTTATTTTCAGCATTTAACAAATTTATTTTATCATGAGCTAGGGCTAAACTGTTTTTGGCATTGGCAATTTTAATTTTTATCTCATTTGTTATTTCATGTTTTTTTTGTAATGTATCATTTTTAATGTTTTCAATTTGCCCAGGGTTAAAGAGAGTATAACCGTCACTCATACTTTCAATCCCACCAATATGATCTTTTATTTTTTCATAATTTTGGTTACATTTATTTAAATCTCTTTGATATTTTTTAATTTGGGACTCAATTTCTATTATTTTATTATTCAAATTTTCTACTTCAATACTATTGTTTTTTATTTTCTTTTTATTATTGTTAGCTAAATTTAAACTTTCTTTTTTAAGTGTCTCTAAATTACTACTAATATCACTAATAATACTCCCTAATATATCCATCCTGAATATCCCCTATTCTAACTTAATTATAACAAAGTATATCATTATTGTAAACATTTAAGCATAAAAAAACAGAGATCAACTCTGCTTAATTTCATTATGTAGTTTCACTTGTTAATTGAACATTAAATACAACATTACCACCAGATGCAACATTTTCACAGTCAACATCTTGGCCTTCAATCCACATATATACTCTTAGTTTGGTTATACCTTGTAATACACTAAATACGGTAACATCACTACTAAAATTACTAACTGTAGAATAATCTGGAACAACTGGGGTAACATAAGAGGTAGTTCCAACTGCCGCACTAACTAATACATTATTAGCAGCTGTTATTGGAGCATATACTCCTGAATATGTTAATTGAGCAGCTCCTGTTTGAGAAGTTACAATACTATAAGTATTTAAAGCATGAACAACGGCGGAAGCTGAATGGACATCATAATTTGGTTCCCAAAGATAGGCTGGTGAAGAAGCTCCACCATTAAGTGCTTGAATTGTTGATATAGGACTAGTTAATGAAGTGTTCCCTAAAACGATAAAAGCAATTCGAGCGGCATTTTTAATTCCAGTATCAGTTTCCGGTTGTCCCCCACCATCTATTGGTACTGTAATTTGCGAATTTGGTGTTAGATAAAGATTTGTATTAGCATCAGCTCTAATAAAAATATCGAAAGCAACAAAGTTCCCTGTGGTTCCTCTTATTTCAGTATCTTTAGCTGCTGTTAAGATATAATCACCACCAGCATTAGATTCTACTGTTCCACGAAACATTTCCATTTTACCGGTAGCATCTATCGTTTTACCAGTTGATACTGGGTTCATATTGGCAGGTATTTGATTAACATTAGTTGCATAATTAGTATTAATTGTTGAGCCAATTAATTCGGCAAATCCTACTGTAGCTCGCCAGTTAGCACCATCAGCCGATATTTGAATGCCACCTACGGTAGCTACATTAACTTGAATTGGTGAAATAGTAATGACTTTATTAGCAGTAAACCATGCATAAGTTGAGGTAGATAACAATATGATAGTAAACAACATAATTAGTAATAAAGTAAAAATTTTTCTTTTATTACTCTTTTTATTCTTATTCTCCATTTTTTATTTACTCCTATCTAAAATAATACTATCAAATTATTATCTTTTTTACAACAAATATCGACTTTTTTTAGAAAAAAGTTTTTAATTAATTGTTTGTTTTGAATCTATGATTATAAAAATACTTTCAATTATATCTTGATAGATATAATTTTTATATATTTCATCAAAATATATTACTAATGTATATTGGTTTTCCTCATCATATAAATGACTAAAATATTGTTTTGGGGTTGTCATATTACGAAAATACGTATAATGTTCATCTTGAATTATGGTATCTTGAACTATAATATTTTGGGCTGATAAATTTTGATAATCTTCATTTAAAAAAAGTTCATAATCTAATTCTAAATTAGTAGTAGTTTTAATACTCAAATCATATTCTAAAGATACTTCTGCTCTTTTGTTATCTTTATTATTAGCCACACTAAAATTATATATATAAGGTTCTTCTCGAGGTACCATATTAGGAATTCTAACATCTAAATATTGATAACCCGCTTCAACTACATAATATGCAATAGGATTATTTAAATTAGATGATCCAGTTGTTTCGTATCTTGAAAAAGCGGAAGGAATAATTAATACTAAAAATATTAAAATAACTATTAATATAATTACCAAATTAAAATCATTTTTACCTTTTTTTATTTTTTTCATTTCTTTCCTCAATTATTGAATCTTTAGTTATTTTAAAATCTTTTAAACGATAATATTGCCCTTTTGCCCAATCTCTAAAACTGCCATTAAATAATAACAATGTAATTACCAATAAAATAAAAACTTGAGGGGTTAAAAGAACTTTTCGCCATATCCCTAGATTTTGAAATATTTTAATAACTTTACCCACAACGACTTCTTTTAATATTGGTTCATCACCTACGTTGTTAGCATCTCCTTTAGCGATATATAAATTATCTTTAATTTCACTTACGCGATGAGTAATAAAATTATTATTCTTTTTATATGTAATAATATCGCCCGGTTTAATATCAGTATTTACTTTAACTAAAATGACATCATTAACTTTAATTGTTGGGGCCATACTGTTTGTAATTACAACAAAAAAAGAATAATTAAAAAAATTAGGATAATCTTTTTTTAATATTTTTAATTGAAAAAAATTAGTAAAAACGATTACTGCTACTAATATAATTAATGAAATTAATATGTATTTAACTATATTTATTATTTTAAATATTATATTTTTCATAATCCTACCCTATATATTGTGATAATTTTACCGAGATAGGAACGTCTAAAAAAGCATTTTCCATCCCAACAAAATAAGAATCTACTTCATTATTATTTTCATCATTAACCCAGGCAAAATTAACTCGAATTATTTCTGTTTCATTATTTAACACTCTAGATAAAGGAATTACACCTACATAGTTTCCTTCTTGGTTAGGCAAAGCTAGCTGGCCATAATTATTTATAACACTAATAATAGCTATTTTATCATTATTTAAATTGGCAAAATCTAAAGTTATTTCATATTCAATACTAACTTCTGAACCACTAGGATTTATAATTATCTCAAAATATGCTGATGTCCCTGGAGCCGCTTTTCCAGGCACCACTTTATTATTAGCAGCCCAATTTACTGATGGAATCAAAAATGTTTGGCTTACTCCAGTTATATTTTTACTATTTAAAGCTATTTGCCATGCAGCCAAATCTCCTTCAACAGGAGTTTGAGTATTAATTTCAAATAAACCATAACTTTCTAAAATCGTCATAAGTGAAAGGGCCAATAAAAGAAAAAAACTTGTTACAAGCCATTTTCTTTTTTTCATAATTATTCTTTAACCTTTTTCAGTTCTAAAACAAATAAATATAATTGATATAAAAACAACACTAGAATTGGCATAATTATAACAAATAAGAACACCCACCTTGATGATAAGAAGCCAACTAAGGATCCCCATCCCGGATAAATTTGAACATCATTATTAGCTCCAATAATGCTATCTTGTCCTAATAAATAATCATTGTCCATTATAAAACTATTGGCTCCTTTTGGATTAGAATTAACGATCATAACCCGGCCATAATTAATTATATTTTCTTTACTAGATGTATCATAGAAAAATATATAATCACCGGTTCTAATATCTTTATTATCGGTTTGTTTTACTATTAATAAATCCCCTTTTTGATAATTCTCAATATTTTTATTCATTACTAGAATAGATTTATTACCAAATTCTGCAACATTAAACTGATTATAATTAAGTAAGTATACAGTTAGCAATATATCAATAACTAATATAAATCCAACTACAACCCACAAAACCATTTTCCCTATTTTTCTCATATTAACCTCACTATACAATTATAACATATATTTTTTTAATTATTCAACATAATTCAACGTATTTCGCAATTTAATATATTTATATATCTTGTCTATTTCTAAATCTTTAATACTGGTAATATTGTAATAATTACATAATTTATTTGTTTTATCAATTAAACCTTGAAGGGTATCTTCATCTAAAGCCAGGGACTCTAAATTTAAATTATCTAATTTATATTTATCTAAAATAATCATTTCCATGTTGTATTCTTTTAATAAGCCTAAATTATTTATTAAATTAACGTGAGGATTTAAACAAATATTTTTTATTTCATCATAATTTATCGTACTTTTATCGTCTTCTTCCTTTGTTTCATTAAGTAATCCCAAGAAGTAACTATAATATGACAAAAGGAAAAAAATAACATCAATTATTTTGGATTCTTTGTTAATATTAGTTAATATAGCTTCTTCATAGTATAAATTATCGTATTCTTTGTATAAGTTTGCTATTTGAACTATTAATTCTTTTTTATCTAATTTCTTTTTAAAAGCCATTTTTAATTTTTTTTCAATTTTAAAAATTTCTTTTATTGTTTTATTAATTTCGGCTTTTATTTTTTTGGAATTCTTGGTATCACTTTTAATTAAAACATCTTTGACCTTATCAATAATATTTTTAATTTTTAAATAACTTTGATATTCTTTTAAGGTATCATTAAAATTATAAATTGTACGTGAATATTTTAAGATATCTCCTTTAATTAAATCGGTTGATAGCTTTTCGATTCCTTCAGGTAAATATTCCATAATATTAAACTCATTTTTAGTAAATTTTTTAACTAAATATTCTTTATTAGAATTATATAACAAATTGTTTTCAATAATATTACTCTGATATTCTTTAATAATTTGATCATAACTTTTATTTACTTTTAATTGTAAATTTGTAATGTGATTATTAAATTTTTTTATATTATGGTGATATAGAGATTTAAAACTTGTGGCAATGTCTTTTATTATATCAGGATTTTTCCAGTAATATTCTTCAAAAACGGGTTTTAAATTGCTATTTAACTTTTCATCTTTTTTAGCATTTAGTATTGCTTTCATATAAGCGTTTTCATATTCATTATAAAAGAAATCATCACTAGTTAAATTTAACCCTACTCGATTATAAATCGTAATTAATCGAATAATATATTCATTAACTTTTTCAAAATTAGATTTTGAAAAGTTATCTAATTCATAAAATATTTCATCTAAGTCTAATTTTTCATAAGGAGTATTTAAAGGATTAGTTATTTTTAAATGATAATCCAGTTCTTGATAATCAATACTAGGTAGAGGATCGGATTTAATAGAATTTTCAAAATTTTTGATTCTTTGTTTCATTTCTTCGACTATCGCAATCTTAATAGTTTGATACTCAGCATAAATTTTATTACCTTCAGTTATGTAATGTTTAATATTTTCTATATTATTTTTAGGTAAAGCTGATAAAACTTCCATAGAAAGGGCTAATTTTTCTTCAAGATTATTCATTTAAACCCTCCTCTAATGTTTTGATTTCAGCATCTAAATTAGTTAAGAATTCTTCTAATTTATTATATTTATCAATCAATTCATCTGATGATAAATTGATAATATTATCAGTTTCCAATATATCCCTCCTTATCTTATAATAATATAATTATACACCTCGCCAATAAAATTGTCATCATCATATAATGCGAAACCAACTTTATAAGTTCCGGTTACTAGGTTATTTTTTAAATATAAATTTACAATTTGATTAGCTTGTAAATTGTTACTAAGTAAATATTCGTATTTTGCTAAATCTCCTACTTGAGTATAAGCATGAGTAAAATAATCACTCATATCAACTGGTACATAGTCAAGAGAATAAATTTCACTGTAATCTCTTCTTTTTAAAGATATTCTTAAATTAGGATCAGATAATCCTGAAGCATACTCAACATTGAATATAAGAATACTATTACCATTTGCTGTTTTACCAGTTGTTTTATCAATATTTACTAAACTATCAGCGATAGTAGTTTTTAAGCCATGAATATTATTTAATAAGTTAAGTGTAACCACTTTTGTATCCGATGAAACTAAGCCATAGTAAATACCATCAGTTGACCCAAAAGACTCAACTTTTATTGTATAAGCTCCTGATGGTAAAGTAGAATTTGAAGTATCAATTGTAATATTTGATAATACATTAGCAACTTTAGGCGATATATTAATTCTAGTTGTACCATCCATTCGCGGATAATAAGTAATACCATTTAAAGTAAAGGTAACCCCTAATAAACTGGCGCCATTTAATTGATTATTATTTTCATCATAAACTGATAATTTTAACCCTAACTTTTTATAATAATAAGTCGTATCATGGATGGTTACACCCCCTACTGCAGCTTGAGTAAAATTGGTATTAACGATTAAATTAGTAGCTTCTTTTATATAAATATTTTGTTTACTAAGTGATGCCGTTATACCGACTAAAGCATCCTGATCATTATAAATATCATAAGTTAAGTTACTGTAATTAATACCTAATACGCCAATCATAGTTTGTTCATTGCTATCTCTTATTTCTAAGAGCAAGGTACTATTCAATTTGTCAGAAGTGATATTGGTTTCTTCATAATCTACGATAAAAATAAATTCTTCATTGGCAATTCTCGTATTCGGATCATAATAAAGGCTATTTTGGGTAGCATCATCATAATTATTATTTAATGAAGTAGAACCCATTTTAATAAACTTAGACAATTTATAAGATGCTTCATTATGTAAATTGAATTCAGCAGTAGCAGAAATAACATCTTGAGCAGTTGTGATGTAATAATAATACGTTGGAGTAGCAGTTGTAAAATCTATCATGGTAATTTTTGTATTTTCTGGCAACACAAATGATGAAACTAAACTGCGATGATATCCTGTTTGATAAATATTATTTGTATTATCGATAAAGAGCGAATAATAAGCACTTAGTTTTGACTTATCCGTAATATTTGTATTAGTAGAAACAAATAATTCATGCTCTTCACCTGAGGTCAAAGCACCTTCATATTCAGTAGAAGTATATAAGGCTTTAGATAAATTAATATTAATATTAACTCTAGTAATTTCATTATTTAAATCATCAATTGGTTTAATAGCAACTAAATTTAAAACGACTGTTCCAATATCTCCAGCGGAAGAAATATTTTTAGAATGATATAAATTAAATAGTAAACTAGGCACTGTTGATGAGTTTTCACTTAAATAATTAGTTGTTCCAATAGGTTCTAAATTTGCTGTATAAAATTTTGTTTCTCCAACTGTTATCCAACCTGTATTACTACTTCGCATTGTTAATGCCATTTTCGTATCAGAAGTACCATCAATCGATAACCGAGGTATTGTACTACTATCAACTAATTCAAAATTACTAGGTAATCCATTATAATTTACCCCAATAATTGAAAACGTTGTATTAGGATCAGGGGAATTAATTAATGATAATTCATAAGCCCCTAACGTAGAAAAGCGCGAAGCAATTAAATCAACTTCATAAGATGAAACAATTTCCCCAATCGTCCACATATAATAGTTAGACGACTCAGGAATTGGATCAATATATTTAACCTCAATAATATCTTCATTTTCTTCATCTTGATAATTAGTATAAAATCCATCAACTTCAATATTATGATTAGCTACATGGCTTCCTAAAACATAAGAACCGCTTGAAAAAGTATAAAACTCACCCGGATTTACCGTATCGCCATTATCATAACTATTATTATAAAAGGCTTCGACAACATTACCATCACCGTCACGCAAATACATTCCAAAGAAAGTCATACCAGATACAATTCCGTAAGAAGTAATACTTTCATTAGTAGCAACATTAATATTTACTCCCTCTAAGGCATAAAGGCGATTATTAACATTTTTAGTAATTGTTCCATCATCAATTAAAACATTTGCTTTAACATTATTTACCGTATCTACAACACTAGTAAATTTTTTTAAAAGATTAGTACCAGTTTCTAAATAAATACTGGAATCATCACTTAATTTCAATTCGTTTATTCGACTTAAACTAAATAAAACATTAGAATATTCATTAGTTCGGTCCGTTGCTCCAAATAATTCGATATGAGAATTATTTAAAGTAACTAATGTAGCTCTTTGAATCGAAATATTTCGTTTATGATTAACTTCTGTACCATAATTATCAATATAAATATAACTTGCTCCGGTTGTTGAAGAAGCATTTCCACTTCCAAATATTGAACCATCTATTTCGATATCATTAGTAGCAGTATTTTTAATATTTATATTTATTCCATTAGTTACACTTATAAAAGAGAAGTCATATATTTCACTTCCGCTAGCATTTGCCTCGCCCCCACCAAAGACAGTACCTCCAATAGTGATTTTATCATTATCTAAATTTGTTATATTACCAATATTAACTTCTGTAGTTCCATATACTACCGATGTATTAGCTCCTCCATAAACATTACCCCCAATTTCAGCACCAGCAATATTTACGATGCTTGATGAATTTTTAAGAGCTTCAGTTCCGGTAGCAGCCGCATTTCCACCACCAAAGACGTGCTCACCAACTATAGTTGAACCTTCAATATTTAAGGTTGTACTACCTATTACTACTGCTGTACTTCCTTTACCACCTGAGTAAACACTTCCTAAAATATCAGAATCGGTTATCTTAGTACTTGCACTACCTTGTAATGCGCCATCTTTTCCACCACCATATATTTCATTATTGATGGTTGTATTAATAATATTTAAATTAGTACTTCCGGTATAGGCTTGGTTACCGCCCCCGAAAACATTGTTGATAGTCCCCCCATTAGTATCTATATTACTGGTTGTGGTACTACCCCCCGCATTATTACCGCCATATATATCAGTTATAGTAGGATTATTATTAACCGTAACATTGCTTGTTGTTACGATACCACTTTGATTTGATCCGCCATAAACATATTTAATGTTCCCCCCAAGAATATCAACATTACTAGTTGTGACATTAGCAGCATTCCCGCCGCCATAAACATAATTTATTTGATTTGAGTTATTATTTATTTGGATATTACTGGTTGTGGTATTAGCTTGGTTGCCACCCCCATATATACTTGTTACATTTCCACTATCTACTGTTATATAAGTATTAGTAGTAGTGCCGCCCATATTATTGCCGCCAAATAAAGCTATTGTACTACCTCCTAGTATATGGATATTACTATTAATAATAGTTCCGCTGTTATTTGATCCGCCATAGACATTAGTAATAGTTCCTGAATTTATATGGATATTAGTATCAACATCAATACTAGCTTGGTCACCACCACCATAAACATTACTTATCGTTCCCCCACTTATATCGATTGTAGTTTTGCCAGTATCTGCTAACCTTCCACCACCATAAATATTAGTAAAAGTTCCATTAGTTGTGGTTATATAAGAATTAGTAGTTTTACCACCGGCATTATTACCCCCGTAAACATTGGTAGATGTTCCTCCCTTTAAATCAATATTACTAATTGGAACATTACCGCTTTGATTTGATCCCCCAAAAAGATTATCAACCGATGAGTTAATTAGTTCAATATTTGTATCAGTATCAATACTAGCTGATTCGCCTCCACCATAGACATATGGAACACTACCACTGGTTAGAGTTATATTAGTTTTGCCAGTATCAGCTAATTTTCCCCCACCATAAACATTTGTTAATGTACCGCCTTTAACTTCTATATTTGAAGTTGTAGTTTTACCACCAACATTATTACCACCATAGACATTGGTAACTGAACCAGAAGTTAAAGTAATAGTCGATGATATCATATTACCACTTTGATTTGATCCCCCAAATATATTAGTAGCGGTTGAGCCATTTAAATTAATAAATGAATTATTTCCCGAGACTTGATTTCCCCCACCATAGACATTAGTAATAGTCCCGCCATTTAGATTAATCGTCGTATTACCCGCTATTGATCCTGACATATCATTCCCACCAAATAAATCGGGAATTGTGCCATCATTAACAGTAATTATAATATGCCCATTAACTTTAGGATTAAAGCTTGCTGATCCTTTTGATCCACCATAAACCGACCCTGATATATCCATGTTATTAATTACCATATTGATGCCATAACTAGATAAACTTAAAGTTTCGTCTGCTCTATTAACTGTTCCAAAAGCACTTCCGCCGTATAAATTATTAGTAATAATGGGAACACTTGATTCTGATCCAATCGTTAAATTGATAGCATCTCTTACATAAGTTCCAGGTGATGAACTACTAGTATAGCCGCCTTCACCACCGCCATAGACCGAATCATAACAAGTACCACCTATCATATTAAGATTAACACTACCATAAATAATTCCTTGTTGGTTACTACCTCCGTAAATTGAACCTTCAACTTCTCCAGAAGTCATATTTATATTAATAGTTGAACTAACGCTAGTTGTGCCCGCACCATTATTATTTCCACCACCATAGACCGAATCTTTTACTACTCCACCGTCAATAAAAATATTAGTTGTGGTAGTTCCGCTAATACCAGTAGCCCCATAATTGCCTCCACCATAAATATTTTTATTAATTGTAGCTAAATTTTTAATCATTATATTAGAATTGGAAGATGAACCAATTGTGGAATATCCACTTCTACCATTGCCAATTCCAAATACTGATCCAGCTTCTGCTCCATAAATTGTATTTCCAGCTGTTACATTGGCTTGACTACCGATTTCTGCTGTTCCACCTATATAAATAAAAGAATCACCATTTACTGTTCCATCAGTACCAGACCCTAAATATCCATTAGAGCCTCCAAATATTGTATAATTAACTGTTCCACCAGTTACTTGTATTATTCTGTTGCCATAAGTTGCACTTACCCCCGCTCCGCCTACTATTACTTCAACATTACCGCCAACCATATGAATAAAAGAATCATTTATGCCGGATCTGTTAGTTGCCGTAAGAGGTCCTCCTATGACATTATAAATCCAGCCTCCTTCTATTTTGGCTTTTCTAATCGCGTTATGCGTTCCATATGATCTACCCCCAACATATAGCCCAGCTGAGTAATCATATTGATTTGTTCCAAAACTACCACTTTTAACGGTTAAATCAAACATTGGTTTATTTGAATTTTCTCCATAAAGAGTGCTTCCCCATGAACCGGCTGCGCAAAATATAACTTGCATATTATTGTTATTATTAGTTACTCGGTCATAATCATTACCATAAACTGATTTGTTATTAATATAGGCCGTATAACTTGATGTTCCCCCATTAACAATTGACATATTTTGATATATACCACTTTCAACTATTAATTTATACTTTGTAGCACTTCCAGAAGAACCGGTATTTCCATTGCTTCCTCCAATAACATCAACAAAGTTCACATTTGTTCCATAGTTGGTAATTCCTCTACCAACTCTTAAATTATTAAACCGTCCAAATAATACTTTTCTAGTAGATGTTGAGCCAGTAGGTGTTGTAGACGAATTAGCGGGATTTGTTTCGCTTCGAATTTGAATATTCTCAATATTAGTATCAGCATATGCTCTTATCATAATATTAGTAACATTTAAATAATAATTACGATAATCAGTACCATTATGGACCGAAGTTAAAGTAAATGGTTTAGTATAGCTACTTCCCCATTCGGATGTTACATTACTTTGTAAAACGATTATATTAGTATCTCTAGTAACTAAATAATAATAGGTTTCATTCGTGTTTAAAATTTCCGGATTACCATTTTTATAATATTGGATAAGTTCATATACTTGACAAGACGAGCCACAGTTTCCTGATAGCCTTACCCCAGTACTACTATAATAACTACTTTGATTTTGACCACTTGTAAGGGTTAAGCGACGATAAAAACCGCTCATATTTGAGTTAGCAGTAAAACCATTTACAAAATTAGTAACATACTGAAAATCATTTGGAATAAAGGCTGTCATAGTACCGCCTTCTAAACGATAATAGGTTTGATTATCTTGGTAATCTTCATTAATAATAATATCATAGTAGGTACATCCAAAGAAAGAACGACAAGTACAACTAGATTGAAGAACGCCACTACTATCATAATATCCTGTACAACTTCCATAAAATGATACTGATACACTTTTAAAATATCCCGCCATAGAATAAGGTAAACGAATAGTATCCTGATATTGTAATTCCGCCATTTGTTTAGTAAGTAAAGGGCTAAAAGCACTTGACCAACTACCGGTCATATTACCCACATTAGCTAAAGTCCAAGAAGCATTAAAACTAATATTAATAATATCGGGGTTTCCACTAGTATATGTTACTGGTACTTGAGCATATCGAGTATAATAAGATGAATCAAAAGAGATAGTTGCTCCACTGTAACTGGTAACCCAACCATTAAATCCTTGATTAGTAGGTCGATTAGTAAAAGGATTTTCAATTAACTCAACAACAACATAATCATCACTTAAATAAGCAGGAGTACCATTATCATTCACGGGATATACTTTATAATATTTATAAGTGTCTTGTAATTCTGATAGGGAAACATATCCTTTAAGATTCTTAATAACATCAGTTGAATTATAAGTAATATTTATATTTACTAAGCGATTTTCATGATAGATATTTTGATCTACTCCTGTAGGAATTTGACCATTTTCTTTATAAGTATAATTAAGTCCTTTTAAATAAAAATAATCTCTTACTTTATCATCTACGATGACTTCATTTTGATATACCCCACTTAAATCTTCATTAAAATCATTTATATAAGCAGGTTTAAATTCCCCTTTCGTAAAAACTAATTTAATAAGGATAATTAAAACAACCAAAAAAAAGCTTAAGAGTAAACCCATATTGATATAAACTTTTTTTATTTTTTTTGGTTTTTTCATGCTTTCCTTTCTACTGAGCTACGAATTGTAAATTAATAATTAAACTGCCTTGTGAGGCGCTGTTTTCACAGTCAATATCTTGTCCTTCAACCCAAATATAAACTCTTAATTTAGTTATTCCCGGAGCGATATCAGTAAAATAATGATAATTTTCATCATTTTTAATCGTTGTAATATTAGGTTTAACTAATTTAAAGTACTGGGGATAATCAGCACTATTTGCTTTACTAACATTCAATTCTAATTCCGCTGGGATTTCATTTGCTACGCCATAATAAGGAATAATATTGGCATTATTTTCTGTTGTTATAATATTATAAATAGTTTTAGCATGATCGATAGCAGCTAGGGTATGAGTATCATAATTGGGTTCCCATACAATTGATTCATTACCATTATTTAAGTTTTGAATCAGATTTATATTAGAACTTGATGAAAGATTCCCTTTGTTAATAAAACCAATTCGAAAGGCATTTTCTATTCCGGTAGGTTGAGAAACATCGGTTTTATAACTAACTCCCGAATCAGGAACAATTTGTAATTTTTTAGGTGAGGTGGATTTAACGAAAATATCGAAACTAACATACTTTCCATCCGAATCATTCATTAAAGCCGCTTTTTCAGTTTCGCGAAAGGTTGTTAAGTAAAAATGCTTTCTAACATTAACCGTGCCATAAAACATTTTTAATAGACCATTTTCTACTTCACCAGCGGTTGATACTGGTAATACCATATTGGGAATTTGATTTTTATTTGCTGGATAGGTATTAACTGCCGCCATAAAATCGGCCATTCCAACGACGCCTTTCCAGTCAATTGCATCAGTTGATATTTGTAATCCTCCTTTGGTTGCAATCTGAATATCAAATGATTCAATTTCAAATATTCTATTTGTAGTAAACCAGGCATAAGTAGTCATGGCTAATAAAAGCCCTGTAATAAATACCCATACTAATAATATCAATCTTCTCTTTTTCATGATTTATTTTCCTCAAAATAACTTTCAATGATCCTAACTTTAACTTTTAATTCTCCACCAATTAAATTGTCTAAGCAATCCGGATCATCGCCTTCAATCCACATTACAATGGTATATTTATCGATTTCGTTTGGCATAATGGCTTTTCTTTGTTCTAAAACAGCCTTTTTTTCATTATAGAAAGCTTTTGTTCCTTCTTCTTCACGATTAGTTAAAGCATTCATTTTAGCATATACTGTTTTAGTTTCATTTTGGTAAATCATAAATCTTACAGCTTCATCGACATTTCTAATAACATCAACTATTTCAACTTCATACCAATAATTAACGGCTTGTAAGCCATTATTTTCAATAAAAAAAGTATAGGATATATAATTTTCCCCATTATTAGTTCCCCCACTATGCTCATGCAAATTATTAGGTAACCAATCAATTGAAATATTATCCATAAAATCAATCTCATTAGCATATAATTTTATTTTATCATCTTTTAATTCAGCATTATCATACATTTTAAGACCACTTTTTAAAGAAAACTGCGGATCTAGCGTAATGGTAAAGTCACCGCCTTGATATACTAAAGACAAAATAGCAAACAAAAATAATATAAACAAGATTAGAATAATCAATAGTTTAGATACTAATTTAATTCTTTTTTCCCGTTTATCGAGTTTTTCAGCAGTGAATTTAACATAACCTCTACTCATATGATCTTACTTCCTATTCTTAATAAGAATAACATACAAAACTCGCTTTTTCAATTTTATTTCGTTGTTTTAGTAAGACATTTATGATATACTTTTTATGGTGAAAATATGAGAAGTATAATAAGCAGAGTATTAATATTGATATATTTATTAATAGTTATAACTGTATCAGGCTATATCTTTATGTATGACTCTTTAGGAATTTCCAGTGATAAAAAATATACTATTTTTGCTTCAGAAAATTTAAAATCATTTAAAGAAGGCTCATTAATAATTGCCAAAAAAAATCACCATATAAAAGTTAATGACAGCATTCTTTTTTATAATTTTTATACTAATAAGAATAAAATACTAGAAGGAAAAGTTATTTCTTATGAAAAAACTAATGACGATGTAATAACTTATGAACTTGATAATCAACGTTTTGTATCAAGTAATTATGTTTTAGGTAATTTAGATGATGCTAATACAATTCCTTTATTAGGATATGTTTTTAAAACCCTTACTAGTGCTTGGGGTTATTTATTATTTGCTTTAATTCCAACAATGATTCTTTTTGTTTATCAATTAAATAATTTTATAAAAACAGTTAAAATTGGTGGTGCTAGCGATGATCAAAAAATTAAGAAAAAATAAGTTCATTTTGATTCCTCTTCTTATTTTATCAGTAGTTTTAATCACTACTTTAGGGCGATTCGTTTATATTGAAATAAGAAAAAATTTTGTCAATAGTGAAAACTTTTACTTTGAAAGTGACAAATTAAGAGAAAATAATGCCGTTTATCAAGTAAATAACTATAATGGTGTCGATAATTATGATATAGTTATTAATATGAACAGTATAAAAAATAATAAACTACGAGCAACTACTGATATTAGTTATGATATTAGTTATACTTGTTCAGCTAAAGCTAATTGCAGCGTTAGCAAAACAACAGGTACTATTTATGAAGCAACAGGAACTGATTTCTTTATTGTATCTCTAAGTCCGAGTACTAGTTTAAGTAATGGTGATTCTATTGGGGTTGATATTGAAGTAGAATCTACCTCTCCTTATGAAAAAGGTTTAAGTGCCACATTTACTTTAGTAGTAGGCAATTATGGTTTATCTTATGAAATATATGATGAAGTAGGAAGACCATATATTGAATTTAAAATGACTAATACTTTAGATTATTACACAGTTAAAGAAGCCTTTTCAACTTATCAAGTTAATGATTTGATTGATATTGAGACTTATTTAAGTTTAAGCGATACCGATAAGAATAAATGTGCTTCAGCCATCATTAATTTGGATTTTGATCCTAATGTCATAATATTTGATAATGCAAGTATTGTAAAAGGTTTAATATCTACTAGCACAACACTAATTGGGGGCTATAACTATATTGATGAGTTATCGTTTAAAATTGATGCAATATCAAGTATGATTGTAAGGTTTTATAAAAAGAATCGAAATCTTGATTATACTTACCCCATAGTTAATCAATACCCGATATTAAATGTTACCTATAGTTAAAAAGGAGGAGTTATGAATAGTAATATTATTTCAGAATATATTAATTTTTCGAAACAATGTATTAATCGCTATTTTAAAACAATATTAGACAAAGAATATAATAAAGATATTGTTAATAAATTAATAAATTCATATATTGATTCTAGATATTATACTAATAGCGAAAATCTTCCTCTTACAATTAGAACGAATTTAAATGAAGCTGCTAAAGATTTTAAAGGAATAGATTTAAAACTAGCTCATGATGTTATCAAAACATTTAATTTTATTATGTATTTTGATAACGTAATTGAATGTGAATCAACCGTTAAAGTTATTGAAGCGATCGCTTCATTTAGAGTAAATGTTTTAGGTATGAAAAAAGACAATAAATTTAATGATTCTTTATTTGAAATGGTTAAAGAAGATTTAATTAAGAAAAAAGAATATTTAGATACTTATGATGGTGATAAATTTAATTTTGAATATAGCTTAACTAATAAAGATAATGTATATAATGTCCATCTTAAACAAAATTTGAAGTTCCCGGTTGTTTATAACTCAACTGTTATTGACCGTGTTTTTAAATCTAAAGAATTAGATAATAAAAGATCTTTAGTAGAATATAACTATACTGCTCTCCAAATATTAAGAGATATTATTCAAGGAAAGTATTATGAATATTTAATATCCTATCCAAGTTCAATAAGTCAAAAAGTTAAAAATATGGAAAAACTCTTTATTATTATTAACCATGAAATGATGTTAAACCGTATTACTATTAAAATAAATTATGAAGATTTTATTAGAGAAAAAGAATATATTTATGAATATATGAGAATGGGTTATATGTTTGCGGCCTGTATAGATAATACTTTTATTGAAAATGATACTAATTTAAATTTTTTAAAAGTATTTAAATATATAATTGTAAGCCGCAGAAATAATTTTATGGAAATTAATAAATATCCAAATATTATAAAGGTAGATTAGAGGAGTATGGAAACATTTTTTAGATTTGCATATGAAATATTAAGCGCCTTCTTAGAAGGATTTATCCATGTAGTCAAAGCCATTATTGACTCTTTTACTATGACATTCGATATTAAAGATTATATCGTTATCATAAATCGTTATAGTAATGATTTAAGTACTCCAGAATGGATATTAGTGGTAATTCTTTTTATTGTTATATTAGGTATTATAGCTTCCGTGATTTTCTTAATCGTAATATTGGTAAAAAAATATATTCGTATCAGAAAGAGTCTTGTTGAACAAGAAAGTTTATTAGAAGAAGTTGCTAATCTAAATAAAAAAGTATTATCTTTGTCAAAAGAAAAAGATGAAATTCTAGCTATGAAAGTATCCCAATTAGGATTAAAACCTGGTGATGCTTTAAGTGAAGATAAACCTGAAGGTAATGAAGAAGAATTATTAGAAGATTCTGATGTTAGATTTTCAAAACTAAATCAAGTTGATAGAGACTACCAAAGTTATAAAATTACTAATTATGAAAATAATTTTAAATTACCAGAATTAGTTGATATGTTCAGAAATTTTGCTGCTAGTAAATTAGGGCTATATTACTCCGAAGATATGATTAGATTATTTGTTTCAGCTTTAGCCTCAACTAAATTAATTATTTTACAAGGTATATCTGGTACTGGTAAAACTTCGCTGGCATATGCATGGGGGAAATTTTTATCCAACGATTCATGTGTCGCTTCCGTTCAGCCATCATGGCGTGATAAAACCGAATTATTTGGTTATTTTAATGAATTTACCAGAAAATTTAATGAAACCGATGTATTAAGAGAAATCTATTTAGCTAATTACACCGATGATATTTATACCATTATCTTAGATGAAATGAACATTGCGCGGGTCGAATATTATTTTGCAGAAATGTTATCTATTCTAGAAATGCCCGATAAAAACGAATGGATAGTTGAATTAGTTTCTAGTGCTTGGGATAGTGATCCTAAAAAAATACAACGAGGTAAATTAAAAATAGCTCCTAATGTTTGGTATATTGGAACAATCAATAATGATGACTCAACCTTTATGGTAACTGATAAAGTTTATGACCGTGCTATGCCAATCGATATTAATGAAAAAGGTCAGGTATTTAAACCTAAAGATGTTTCAGCTCAAAAAATTAATTATAGCTATGTCAGTAAATTGTTTGAAGATGGTATGAATGCTCATTTTATATCTAATGATAACTTAAAGAAAATTGAAGATATGGATAATTATGTTATTCAACACTTTAGAATCGCTTTTGGTAATAGAATTGTTATGCATATGCAAAAATTTGTTCCTATTTATATGGCCAGCGGAGGTGATGAAGTTGCTGGAATTGACTACTTCGTTGCCCGTAAAATTATCAGGAAATTTGAACAATTAAATATTTCCTATATTAGAGATGAAGTAGATGGTTTTATTGATTTCTTAAATACTACTTTTGGTCAAGATAAAATGAAAGAATGTATTGAATATTTAGTTAGACTTAAGAAAAGTATATAGGTGAATTATGAATGATTTAAATGTAGTGGATCTATATCATAATTCTAGTGATAATAAAAGGAAAGATTTCTTAAAAAACCATAAAACCAAAATTAAGATTGATCATAATTTCGAAAAAAATATTGTTGATGATTCATGGTTAATAAAAATAGAAGAAAATATTCGTTATATAGATAATATATTAAGAAATCCTAATCGTTTTATTATAAATGAAGAAGAAATAGTTAAAGTAGAACTAGCTAAAAGAATTACAGTTGACAGCATTAAACATTTATCGCGAAATACTAGTTTTATTCAAGATATTGATGAAGTTACTGGTGATGTAAAACCTTCCAAAGTATTAAATATTAATAAAGAAGAAAGTTTTAATACATATGAAAATAGGTTTATTTATACTTTAATAAAAAATTTAATGATGTATGTTGATATTAAAAAAAGAAGTATAAACTTAGGGGCTTCAAGCAAAAATGATAAATTACTTACGTATGAAGGCGAATCTAAAGTTGGTAATGAAAACGTTAATATTAGTTTAGTTTTAAATAGTTCTATGAAAGATGATATTTTTATTAATGAATTAGAAAAAAGGATTAATAAAGTTGAATTTCAAATTAAAGATTTAGTTAATACCGATTTATATAAAAATATTGATCGTTTAAGAGTCGCTTTAGTAACTGCCCCGATTAAAAAAACTAATTTAATCTTAAAAAATACTAATTTCCAGCATGCTGTTGCTCTTTGGAATTTTCTCCAAGAAGAAATGAATGATAATTCGGAAGTTGAAACCGGCAATAATGTAATTGAAAATGATCCCAAAATAAAAAAATTACTAGATGAAACTTTCTTACTTAATTATTTTATTTTAAACTCAGTTGATAACGATGAAAAATTAGATAATGATAAAAAAATAAAACAAAATCGCGATGTTCTTATTAATAATATGATTCAAGATTTAGTAGTAACTAATCGCGACTTAACAATTGATCAATTAGGTGATATAGTAAATAAACAAATCCAATTAGTCAAGAAACAAGCTTTAGCAGATGAAAAAGAAATTAGAGCCATATTTGAATCAGCTATCAATGAATATTTGGAAATGATATATAATGCTAATTTAGGTGATGAAGATGAACAAGTTAATAAACAATAAATTTATGAAATTTTTATGGAAATTTATCCAAATTGTTTTGGGGATTATTTTATTCTTTATTTTAATTATTATTGTTACCCAAAGAGTTTTTAATAATAAATTTTCTTTTTTAGGTTATCAAATATATACTGTAGCAACCGGTAGTATGGTACCAAAGTATAATGTTCATGATTTAATATTAGCTAAAAAAATTAATCCTGATGATATTAAAGTAAAAGATGATATAGTCTACAATGTTAAAGAAGGTGACTTAATAGGTAATACTATCACTCACCAAGTAATTGAAATCCAAGAAAAAGATGGCAAAAGGTATTTTGTTACCCAAGGTATTGCTAATCCACTAGCAGATCCTTTAGTTGATGAATATCAAGTTCAAGGGAAAATAATTTATAAATTAGTCTCTTTCAGTTTAATAAATAAAACAATAAATACTAATATAGGATTCTTTTTATTAATTGTAATACCCATCGCAGTTTTAATATTATTAGAAATAATAGACCTAAAAGAAAAAAGAGAAAGTTTAAGTATTAAAGATGAGTAGTATCGATTTAAGAAAAAAACTTAAAAAAAGTATTAGATTAAAATTACTAATAATTTTAGGAACCTTATTAGTAGTAAATACTTTTGCTTGGTTAATATATACAAATACGATTGGTACTACCATCACTGCTTCAATTAAAGCTTGGAAAATAACTTTCAGTAGTAATAATGAAGTAGTTGAATATGTCGAATTTGACATTAATGAACTATATCCAGGAATGCCTGATTATGATAATTATATTAAGATAATTAATTATGGTGAAATTGAAGCTGATGTTTCATACGAATTAGAAGAAGTCACAATATTAGGTACTACTTATACGGATGAAGATTATACTAGTTTAGAATTACTAGGTATATTAAACGCTAATCCTTTTCAAGTAACATTTAGTTTTGACAAAACTACGGTTGGGATTGCAGAAGACTTCGCTGAATTTAATGTTAATATCACTTGGCCATATGAAAATGATAATGATGTAGCTGATACCCAATGGGGTTATGATGCTTATAATTTTAATCAAGACTATCCGGGCGATCCCCATTTAACAATTATACTTAAATTAATTGCTAATCAATCGCAGTAACTTGCTTAAAGTTTATTAAGACACTTAAGACCGCTTGAGCTTGAGCTATGGTTGCATCGGTATCGGCCTCATTATCCATGGTTTCAGTTAAGGAATCTTCCCAAGTAATATAAATTCTAATTGTTTTAGTACGTTCTACTTCTGATAATAAGATTGTATTAGTAATATTGGTTAAACCCCCACTTACGGGTACTATCGTTCCACCATCGATTGAATAACCCGTAACTATTAAATCAGTTACACCACTACTTTCGGGAATAGAAGTAACTATTGTATATTCAAAAGATGTATCAACATTAGAATAATCTAAAACTAAATCAAAATAGCCAACTGACTGGGGAGCAAAAACTCCCTCTTTTACATGGTCGCTACTGATGGTTGAAGGAGTTATAGCATTAGTTATATATGAATTATCTATTATATCTTGGTTATTAATTGATATTTGCCATCTAGCAATCGATAAAGAAGCATCTCCTTGTGCAGCAGTATTATATTTACTATAGGTATCTTGAACCATACTAACCAAAGCAAAAAGAGATAAAAATGCTAATGCTAGTTTTATGTTATAAAATTTTGGCATATTTATCGCTTCTTTCTATATAATAATGTTATCATAACCGCGTCAAGTTTCTTGCTTAATTGTCAAATATACAAGCGGTTTACACAAAATTTTACACAAAAAAAAGATGGGTTATCCATCTTTTTTAAATTTCTCTTATGAAGTAAAAACCTGATCTATTTTAACTTTTATTTGTTCTTTAGAAAAAGGTTTAGCTATATAATCATCAAAACCGAGCTTTTTATATTTTTCTTCTGACCCTGATATGGCATCCGCTGTTAAAGCAATAACTGGAATATTAAAATCATTTATATTCTTTAATCTCTTTATTGCCTCTTCACCACTCATTACTGGCATCATAATGTCCATTAAAATCAAATCATACTGTCTACCAGATTTAATTATATTAACACATTCCTCCCCATTATAACATTCATCTATTTGGCTAAAATCTAAAGGTTCTAAACTTCTTCTTGCAACTTTAATATTTAAATTATTATCATCTACAATCAAGATTTTTTTATTTTTATAATCAATATTATCTTGATTTACCGCTTTTCTTATCTGATTAGTATTAATTATTTGGGTCTCAGTTAAAGGTTTGGTTAAAACCCCAATTTTCTGTGGTATTTGTGCTATAAAGATTGATCCTTCGCCATACTTTGACTCAACATTTATTTTGCCCCCCATTAATTCTACTAATTTTTTTGTAATAGCAAGGCCTAAACCGGTTCCTTCGGTTGTGGTGTTTTTTTCAGCTTCTAGTCTTTCAAATTTGGTAAATAGTTTATTAATATTATCAGCTTTTATTCCTCGTCCTGTATCTTTACAAGAAATAATTATTAAACAGGAATTATTTTTATTTATACATCTTACTGATAAATCTATTGTTCCTTTGTCGGTATATTTGATAGCATTAGTTAATAGATTATTAACAATTTGTTTAACATGCCCTTTATCACCAATTAGTTCATAAGGAATATCTTCAGCTATACTTATTTTTAATTCAACTGGTTTATCGCCTATTCTAATTGATAATACCCTTGCTAGAGTCTCAATTTCTTCTTTAAAATTATATGAAGATTCAAATAGTTCCATTTTTTCACTTTCAATTTTGTTAATATCCATTATGTTACCAACAATTTCGAGAAGAGTTTGTGATGTTGATACAACATCTTTTAAGTCTTCTTTCATTTCTTCAGGGCAGTTACCTCTTTTTTCCATATCATCTGATAAACCAATAATAACATTTAAAGGGGTTCTTATTTCATGAGACATGCTTGATAAAAAATCACTTTTTGCTCTGTTAGCTTTATCGGCATTTTCTTTAGCAATATTTAACTCGGAAATCATTTTAATATCAGGATTTTCAATGGTATTATACATTATCCAAACTATTAATCCAAATACAGCATTTGATAATAAAATTTGAGGATAGATACTTTGGATTATAGCAGTTAAACTTAAAAGTACCAGTAAAACGATAATTGGCAAATAGCCCTTTTTCTTAATATCTTTAATATGAGTAATTACTAAGATAAGCATTATTATCATATAAATAGCAGTAACTCCAAATACGATATTAACACTTGGCCCCGTAGTATATTTAGCATTTCCGATATCAACGAAATTGATTGGAAATAATAATATTAATATTGCACATATGAAATTAATAGTTAAAAATATATAATATGATGATAGATATTTATTGATATTTTCTTGTTCACTTTTATTATTATTAAACATGGTAGTAATAAAGGTATAATCAATAAACCTGGATAACCAAATTAACACAATAACTAAAAATATTTTTTGCACTATAGTGCTTATTGTTGGCATGTTAATTGTAGCAACAATTAGAAGTTCGGTAAACATTGATAAAATAGTTAATAATAATAATCTTTTATAAATTTTATTTTCTACTTTATTTATTTTTTTCTTTGTATAAAAAAAGACTGCAGTTATTATCGTATAAATTAAAGCCGAAATGGTTAAAAAGATTGTTCCGCTTGCCGCCATGTAATACACCTACTATTCAAATAATATTATAACATATAAAAACCATATACATGGCACTTTTATTTAATTAATTTATCTTTAAAAAGATATTACTCAGTTTACAATAAATGAATCAATGCGAGCCTACATAATTGTTTTTTAGGCAAATATATGCTACAATAATCCCAAATTAACTAAGGAGAGGGATAACGAAAATGGAAGAAAAGGAAAAAATTAAAGAAATTAAAGAAAAACTTGAAAGACACGACTATACAATTAATAATCAAGAAGTTTATAAACAAAAAGAAAAAGAACTTTTAAAAAGATTTAATGAAATTCTTGAGGCCGAAAAATATGATCGAAAACTTACTACTCGTATCAATGCCATAAAAGAAATTTTTCAAAATAAACTAGGCGATGAATTTAATAACGGTCTAATTCGTTTAAATAATAAATTCAAAGCAGTCGAAGGTTTTTTTAAAGTTCAACAATTAATGAAAGAGAATGAAGAAAAACTTCTAGAAGCTCAAAAAGAATTTGAAAAAGTTAAAAATGATGATTCCTTAAATGTTTCCTATAAATCGGGCTTATTATATAAATATGGTGTAAAAATAAATGAATATACATCTGAAAAAGAAGAATTGGAAGCAGATTTTACTAAAGCAAGAGGGATAATAAAAGGTAATTTCATATCAAATGATATAAACCAAGTAAAAGAAGAATTGAAAAAAAGTGTTGTTGATTTTAATGACTTATGTAAAGGTTTAAACCTAGATTATGAACAATGGCAAGTTTTATATGAGCATAACAATAAAATGTTAAATGATGTTGATTATTTTTGGAATTATGAAAACAATAAAAAAGCTTATGAAGATTTATGTAATCAATATGGAATAATTAAAAATTCAAATCAAAAAGATAAAGAAATGAAAATTCCAACTGGTACTGACAATCCTGAGGATAATCCTAATGAAGATGCAAAAAAGGAAAACGAAGAACAAAATGATGTAAGTTTACCAAATGCTGAACAACCAAATGAACATCAAGTATTAAAGAATGAAATTGAAGAATTTCAAAAAAATGCTAAATTACCATTTTCTAGTGAAGATAAAGCAATGCTTCAATCAATTAGAGCAAAAGTATTAGATGAAAATAGACCGCTAACAAATAGCGAAAGAACTGATTTGATTAATACAATAAACTATTTAGATTATGAAAATGGCAAAACCAAACCTGAATCTAATGCTGGATATAATGATATGCAACAAGATGTTCCTAGCCAGACCCAAGATGGCGGGCCAATTAAGGTTGTATCAAGAAATGTTTGGAAATGGGTAAAAGAGCACAAAAAAGAAATTTTAATAGCTTTAGGTCTAATTGCTTTAACTATAGCCGTTATAGTAGCATTGCAAGCGCTAATTCCAGCAATTACTGCTGCTATTAATGCTTCTCAAGTATCAGCATTAAGTACAGCGATGGTCACTAACGGTAATTTATGGGGCTCGGCAACAGTTGCTGAACAAGTAGCATTACATGGAGGAAATACTGCCCTAGCGCCCTTCATCCAATCTTTAACTGGAGCATCTGCTGTTTATACACCAGCTACTGGAGTATGGACGATTGGCGGAGTAGAATTAGGTCAATTTGCTTCAATAGCAGCTGCTAAAGCTGCAGCCGCTTCAGCAAAAGTAGCAGCATTATCTGCCACAGTAGGAGTAACGAGTATTGGAGGAATTGGGTTATTAGGAGCAGGTCTATTATCAAAATCTAAAAATCAAAATCAATTTAGTCAAAATAATCAACCTGGCCAAAATAATAATAACTATAATGAAACAATACCTGCCCAAGAAGTAGAATCTAGAGATGTTGATAATGATCCAACTAAAGAAGTTCAAGAAACATTTGAAACAATTAATAATAGAATAATAGCTATCGAGGGTTCAGTTTCAAAACCACTAGATCAAGATGATATTAAAGAACTTGAAGCATTGAAAGAAATAATAATTAATGGCTCTACTTTAAATGACTTTGAAAGAAATGATTTGCTTAATAGAATAAATTATATCTATTATATAAATAATAACTTAGATAATGACGAACCCGCTAACGAAAGAACTATATAAGGAGGAATTATGAAAATAGACGATGTATTAACTTTAGAAAACGGAAAAAAATATTTATTAC
This sequence comes from uncultured Muribaculaceae bacterium, assembly GCA_964655835.1. Classification (GTDB taxonomy): domain Bacteria; phylum Bacillota_I; class Bacilli_A; order RF39; family UBA660; genus DUUS01. The sequence goes on from CAZZNR010000001.1 coordinate 29,357, forward strand.
TTTTAAATTCAAAAATTGGTGAAACAAAATATTTCTTGGCAGTATTAGTAGATAATGACGAAATGCCACTTAAAGAATATGAAGTATTAGAACAAATTATTAATAATGGTGAAGAATATGTTCAAATCATTAAAGATCCTATAATTTTAGATTCTTTATTAAAAGATTTTCAAGCTCAACAAAGTTAATAAATGAAAAACCAAATAAAAACAACCTTTAGGTTGCTTTTTTTATTTTTTAATTAAAGTTTTAGGAAGATTATCCTTAACAAATTCATTACCTAATTCTTCTAATAATCTAAAGTCTTGTTTATTATTAGTAGTGTATGGTATTTTATCAATTTCTTTAAAATATGAAGGAATTTCATAATCAGGAAGTTTTTCTTCACAAACTTTTTCAATTTGAGGAAGCAATTCATTAAACTGATTTTTATAATTATTTTCTATTTCAATAAAAGCCATTGGAACACTTATTAATTTTTCATCATCAACACCGACAACGATACAATTTTTGACAAAAGGTATTTCTTGAATAACATTCTCAATTGTATCAGGACATATTTTAAAGCAATCTTTAATTATGGTTCTTCGGCTTCGACCCTTTGGAGTAATATAACCATCTTCATCAATAATACATAAATCCCCGGTATGAATCCAATCCTTGCCATCTTCATGTTTTATTTTAATTTTTTCTGTTTCCTCAGGATTATTAGCATATTCCAAAAAAGCGTTATCCGTACATAAACATAATTCGCCTAACTCACCTTGATTTAGTTGTTTATTAGTTTCAGGGTCAAATACTTCGGCTTCTATACCATGTAATGGTATCCCAATGCTACCTGGTTTATTGGCATATCTTGGTGAAACAACGGCCGCTCCAACTACTTCATTATTACCATAACCATTTATAATGACACGATCAAAAGTAGTTTGCATTTCAGTGATTTCTTCAGCTGTCATTTTGTCTCCGCCGGACAACAATACATCAGTTCTTTTTAAACCTTTTAATACTCTTTCAAGTTCAATTAATACTTTTTTTAGTTCCATTTTAGATTTACTATCTTTTTTTGGGATTAATTCTGTAACTTGAGAACTTAATTCTTTTATTTGGGTATAGATATAGCGATAATGAAGAGGTGCTCCAAAAGGAATATCAAACTTACCTAAATCATCATAAACCGTATTTTCCGCAACAAACGGAGTCATTTCGGCTTTCATCTCAAGAGCTAATGATGTGTAGATTGTATTACATAAACCATAAATAATAAAAGGTGGTACAGCAACATAAACAGTTTTTCCTTTATAGAAAGGTAAATCAGTATAAGCTAGTTTTTGGACTGCTGAATTAAAATTATAATCAGTATGTACAATTGACTTAGGAGTCCCTGTACTACCACTTGATTGGATTACTAAGGTAGGTTTATCTTTTTCAAAAGAAGCTGGTATTATTTCACTATTTGAATTACCTGAATTCATGAAGTCCATAAAACGACTAAATCTTTTATCTTCAGGAACTTCAATTAATTTACCATTTTGTTTATCTTTCAAATTAGCTAGTAATCTTATTGGAAGTGGCAAATAATCTTTAGGTGAACTAAGTAATACCCGAGTAACAGCAGTTTCATCAACTATTTTTTCAAATAATGGTGCTAATTCTTCAAATATAACTACTGTTTTGCAGTTACTTTCATTGATGTTTTTAATTATCTCATTACCTTTAGATCTTAGATCAATCCATTTGGATGTTGCCCCAATTTTATTTAACGCTAATAAATTTTGTTGAACAGCTGGTGTACTTATTGTACATATTGCTACTGTATCGCCATCTTTAATACCAGCTTTAATATAAGCATCTGCTAGTTTATCAACTTCATTTAAAAGTTCTCTATAAGTTTTGTTATAACCTAAAAACCCAATAGCTTGACCATTTAAGTTATATTTGTTCTCGTTTTTAACTAAAGAATATAAAGTTTGATTTAAATTAAGTTGTTTTATTGGTGATTGACGATGATATTTTGAACTAATATTATTCATAATATTCCCCCTAAAAAAAAAATATGGTTTAATTATAGCATATATCATATAAAAAGCAATCTTTTATTTATTAAATATAAAAGAGTGTATTTCAAACGCTCTTTTCTTTATTGTAATCTCAACTGCACCACTTTGTGTTTATTTAAATAATATCATATTTTTTATGTTAATTCTTATTTTTTTTAATTTATTTTTGTTATTTTTTTACATTATTAGAATCAGTAATTATATAAATTGGTACGTCTTTCCATTTATCTATTTCTGATTTTTTTTCAACATCATTAATTAAAGCATCTGACTTTATAAAAATTTTATCAACTTTAACTTTGATTTGATCTTTACTAAATGGTTTAGCAATATAATCAACAAAGCCCATATTTTTATATTTTTCTTCTGCTCCAGCAACTGCATCAGCTGTTAAAGCTATAATCGGAGTATTAAAATCATTTAGTTTCTTTAACTCTTCAATAGCTGTTTCACCACTCATTAGCGGCATCATAATATCCATTAATATTAAATCATATGGTTTTCCTGATTTAATTAAATCAAGACATTCCGCGCCATTATAACATTCTTCAATTACTCCAAATGAAAGGGGTTCTAAACTTCTTCGAGCTACTTTTATATTTAATTCATTATCATCAACAATTAATATTCTTTTATTAGTATAATCAATATTTTTTCTATTACTAGCATTAATTATTTCAATAGTATCAAGCATTTGCTTTTCAGTTAATGGTCTTGCTAAAGAACCTATTTTTTGAGGAATTTGCACCATAAATATTGATCCTTGACCTAATTTTGATTCAACATTAATTTTTCCGCCCATTAATTCAACTAATTTTTTAGTAATAGCAAGCCCTAACCCAGTACCTTCAGTAGTAGTATTTTTTTCAGCTTCTAATCTTTCAAATTTAGTAAAAAGTTTATTTATATTTTCTGCCTTAATACCTCTACCAGTATCTTTGCATGAAATTATTAAAAGACAATTATTAGCTTTGTTTATACATCTCACTGAAAAATCAATCATCCCTTTATCAGTATATTTAATCGCATTTGATAAAAGATTATTTATAATTTGTTTAACATGTCCTTTATCTCCAATTAATTCGTAGGGAATATCTTCAGCTATATTTACTTTTAGTTCAACTGGTTTATCACCAATTCTTATTGACTGAACTCTAGCTAATGTTTCTATTTCTTCTTTAAAGTGATAAGGAATTTCCATAATTTCCATTTTATCACTTTCAATTTTACTTATATCCATAATATTACCAACAATTTCAAGAAGCGTTCTTGATGTTGATACAACATCCTTTAAATCTTCTTTCATTTCTTCTGGGCAATTACCTCTTGATTCCATATCTTCTGATAATCCAACTATTACATTTAAAGGAGTCCTAATTTCATGAGACATACTTGATAAAAAATCACTTTTTGCCCTGTTAGCTTTATCGGCATTTTCTTTTGCAATATTTAATTCTGAAATCATTTTAACATCAGGATTTTCGATGGTATGATACATTACCAAAAGAGAAAAAGTAAAAAAGAAAGTTTCAAAAATAATATCAGGAAATTCGCTTCTTATTAATAAACCAATAATAAATAAAATAATTAAAACAATAAATGGGATATCTTTACTTATCTTTGATCTATTTCTAAAAAATATATAGATGGAAATTATTATAATAAGTGAAAAATAAATCAATAAAAAAAACATAAATACATTATATGAAATACCAGAGGCATCAAGAATATAGCCCTCATTTACTACTTTAATTGGCGTAATTAATATTAATATCCCAGATAACAATAATATATTTTTTACTATAAAAATCATACTTTTTTTAATTATATTTTTTAAATTGCATATTTCGAGATTATATAACACTATATAATTAACTAAAACAAGAATAAAATATAAATATATTTTTTGAGTATAATTTATAATATCTGGATTCCCAAAATTTTTTGAATAAATATATATGATTATTGCATACACTGAAAATAATAAATTAATTATTAATAATTTAGAATATATCTTGGTTTCAAAATTATCAATTCTTTTTTTACTAAAAAATTGGATTACTAAAAGAATAGCAATTAAGCATGAAGCAAATGTTAATAATAGACTATTCATAATATCATCTCCGTATATTACCATTTTATCATTCTTGATTGTTATTCACAATAAATATTTACTTATCTAGTTTTTCTCAAAACACGAGTTTTATTTTTATTTGTTATTAAATTATTAATGGGTTCGAAAACTTCTTCTAAAGATATAATACTACTATCATGATACATAGTTTCATAGATATCTTGTAATGTATAAACATAATCTCCATAGTCATCTCTATCTACGACACTTTGTCTAAAGTTATTTATATATTCATCAGTATAAGATTCTCTTTGAGCTATTTCCTGAGTTTCCCATATTTCCCATTTTAATGTTGATAATATTTCAGTAAGAATAACATTAGCTTCTTCATTAGACATATTATTATCAATTTTAATGTTTTCACCGATATTAACTAAAAAATCTTTACCATATTGTTCAATTGCAATAGGAATAATTTCACTATTAGTTTCTTTGGCCATTCTTACAGCGCCAGGAAATATTTTCATTATTGGTAAATGTTCAAAAACATTATAAGCGCCTTCAGGAAATATCAACAT
>CAZZNR010000002.1:0-4869 GCA_964655835.1 uncultured Muribaculaceae bacterium
CAGTTAATGTTGAAGCCCCTATTGAAAATGACCCTCAAAATGAAACAGCATTATTAGATCCAGTAACACCAGTTCAGCAACCGATTTTAACTGAAGACCCTACTTTAAATCAACCTCAACCTAATTTAGTGACTCCTCAACCAGTTATTCAACAATCTAAAACTGATCAAATGATTCAACCAGATGTAAAATTAGAAAAAAAGATTGTGGTTGAAGAACCAGTTAAAAAAGAAAAAGAAAAAGGTAATCCTATTGTTGGTTTCTTTGCCTTGTTAATAATATTAGGAGCTATATTAGCAGCCGGTTATTATTTTATTTCAGAAGGTATAATTAAATTACCAGATAATATTAAATTACCTGCCGGTATAAAAATTCCAGTTAAAGAAACAACTACTCAAAAAAGTCCTTATGATGATCAATTAACAATAAGTTATGGAGCTTATAAAGAGCAAGAGCCATATAATTGCTCAAATAATCCCATAAGTATAATTATAAATGAAGATAAGAGTTTCTTATACACCCAAGTAACGATTGATCCAGCAAATAATAATTGTAGTTCAGCTGATATATCAGGAACTTATGCTTTTAATACTAATACTATTTCCTTAACTAAAGGAGATGGGGAAATAATTGAAGTTGATGTTTTTAATGAGAATAATGAAACAATTATTTCGGTTCCTATCGGTGATAAAAATATCAAACTATATAGTACTGCATAGTATGAATATTAAAGATATAAATATAAAAGATTTAATTAATAAGATAGATTTTGAAGCAAATAAACTCGAAAAAATAAATGATTATTTAAATCTAACCCAATATCAAATTAGTGTTCTTGATAGGATGAAAATTAATTATCAAAATATTACTTCTTTAAATGAATTATTATATGTTATTAATGAAATATATGAGGAAACATTAGATGAAGAATTAGAAATTATTTTAAACGAAATATCAGAACGTAATTATTATGAAAATACCAACAAATAAAAAAAGATATTATTATCTTTTTTTGTTTTCTAAGTATAATTTTAATTCCTTAATATATTCTTTTCTCATAATTGGTAAAATAGCTTCAAATATTTTATAATTTTGACCAATATAATTTAATTTATTTAATTTAATATTATACATAGCTAATAAATCTAAATAATCAGATATAGCTTGAATTGAGACTTTAGTATTTTTTTTCTTGAAATTCAATAAAACATAGTTTATATTGTTTTGAAAATAATCTAAGTATAAAGCAAATTCTTCATTAGTAACATGCTGACCTTTTAATAATCTTTGAATTAAGATAAGTTTATTAAATAATGATTGATCAACAATTATAATATCTTGACCTATTGATATTTGGGTTAAGAAGTTTAATTCTAATTCCGCTAATATTAAGGTGTTTTTTTCAGACCATGCTAAAACATTATTATCGATTAAAATATCTTGCGGATTAGCTACTTTAATTTTAAAACTATCTTCATTAAAAAAATTTTTGCATATATTGACTAAGTCAGTATTATTTTTTTTATTATTAAATTCTATAATAAATGGCTTAGGGCTTTTTATAATATTTTTTAATTTTTCTAATTCATTAATTTGCGATTGAATTTTGGTTTTATTGTTTGAAAACTTTAAAATGTCGAGATAAAAAACATCAGTAATATTATCATAAAGTCGATCAAGTAAAGGATATAGCATGGGATGATCAACATTATTTTTTAAACTATCAAACATACTTTCATAGTACCATTTTTGGTCATCAAAATCCGCTCCATAATTTTCAAAGCTAACTTTGCCACGTTTTATACTATAAGTTTTGATATCTTCTAAATTGGCAATTTTATCTGCTAATATAACAGCTTTATTTCGAGCTGGTAATTCTCTACAAAGTTTTATCTTTTGAAGTTTTTTCTCTTTCCATGATAGGTTACCGTTTTGATTACATGCTGTCATAACCAAACTTGCAACTTCTCCCCCAAATATTTGAGAAACATCATCTAAGGTATAGATCGTATCTTCAGGAACATCATGAAGATAACCAGCAGCAACTGTTGCATCATCAAAACCAGCAGATTTTAATATTTCTCCTGTAATTAAAGGATGAATAATAAAAGGTTTATCATTTTCATCTTTTCTACTTGCTCCTTCATGAGCTTTAATAGCAAAAATTAAGGCTTTATCGCTAAGGTTCATTGATACTACTCCTTTTTTGAAACGAGTTTTTATTATATAATGAAAAACCTTAAAAGTAAATTGTTTTTTAACCCCTCTTGTGATAGAATAAAATTAATAAATAGGAGAATGATATATGAAAAAATTCAAAATCAAAACCGGTTATATTACCATCATAATTTCTAGTTTATGTTTATTAGGTACTTTCATATTATATAAGTATCTAAAAGTTGATGATGTTTTTTGTGTAATTCTAATGATATTTTCCTTAATAATCGCAGTTTATGGTATATTTCAAATTATTGAAGATGCCTATAATAGTTAGGTGATAATATGTTTAAGAAAGCTATTGAAATAGGTTCTAGTTTTACTAGACCTCTTTTAACTGGTAAAGTTTTATATAAAAATAGAGAGATTATAAATATTATTCATACTTTAATCGTTTTAAATAAAGATGGTGATGTCTTAACTACTAAACATATAGCTGATTTATTTTTGATTTGCTCTGACATAAATGAAGTTTTTAATCCCATTATGCATGAAATGAAGGATTTAAAACCCAAAGAAATTATTAAATTAGAAAAAAAATATGGTATAAAAGATGATACCATTATTATGCTTCATAATATCATTGTGCAAATAACCCCAGCTTTTAATAATTTAAACATAATAAAACATCCTTACCTAGACTTAGCTATCATTAAATTTGCAGCGGTCAATAGAGATATCTTTGATAATTTCCCCATATTTAATCTAAAAGATAAAAAGATCGGAACGGCAATATGTAATTTGGGTTTCGCTTTTCCTGAATATATCACTTTTGATTATGATAAAGAAAAAGAAAAAATTATTATAACTAATAAAGTAATGAATTTTCCTTTATTCCCTTTAAATGGCATAATAACAAGAAATATAGTTGATTCAAGCGGAAGTATAACTATGTTTGAAACTAGCAGCCCTTGTTTATCAGGCCAAAAGGGTGGCCCGGTTTTAAATAAAAATGGCGAAATTATTGGATTATTAATTGGTAATAAAAGTATAACTGATAATGAAAATCCGGAAATAATTATGCATCTAGGTGTTGCTATTAATTCAAAAGCAATAACAGAATTTTTAGATAAACATAATATTTCATATAATAAAAAATAATTAATAATGATATAATAAACTAAAGGAAGAGATATTATGTGTCTAGATGAAAATACCCTTAAAACAGTAAATGAAATATTTTTATTATTAAGCATTGCTTTACCTTTATTTTTTATAATGCACTTTTTTTATAATAAAAAAAGAAAAAAACAATTAAAATATTACTTACTAGCATTAATTTTTATTATTTTAATAATATTCTTAAGAGGTGAAATAATGAATATTAATATTTGTAAATCAGAAAAAAAAGAAAATCCAACTACTAATACTACAACTAGTAAAATAGTCCCTGCAAATAGTGATAATTACGTTGGTAAAACATCTAAAGGTTATATTATCGAAAAAATAGATGGAGCTTATTATATTGATGATTATTTAATTGTTAATAAAACTTATCCTTTAAGTGAAAACTTTATTCCGCAAAATACTTATCATAAAATAAACGAACAATATTGTAAATTATGTATTAATAATGAGGCTTATACCAATTGGTTAAGAATGACTAATGATGCTACTTCTTTAGGCCTTAACATATATATTGCTAGCGGTTATCGATCTTATGATCTTCAAAAAGACATATATAATGGTTATGTAAATAAAGATGGCAAAGAATTAGCCGATACATATTCCGCAAGAGCGGGTCATTCTGAACATCAAAGTGGTTTAGCTTTTGATTTAAATTCAATTGATTCTTCTTTCGCTGCTACTAATGAAGGCAAGTGGGTTAATGATAATGCTCACCTTTATGGCTTTATCATTCGCTATCCCAAAGATAAAACTTATATTACAGGTTATAAATATGAACCATGGCATTTAAGATATGTGGGATTAGATTTAGCTAAAAAATTATATAATAAGGGAGATTGGACTACAATTGAAGAATATTTTGGGATTAATTCTCAATATCAATAGGAGGTTGTTATGGATAAAAATTCATTAGATGAATATTTTTTAGAAATTAAAGCTTTACAAAAAGCAGATTATGATAGAGCAATAGAAAGTGGTTATACAACTAAAAAGGATTGGTATGATTATATTATAACCCAAGAAGAAGATAATATAGCAAATGCAATTATTAGTATCTCAAATCGTTATAATATTCCTCTATATCGGGTAGCAAATGATTTTGATTCTTCAATGATTATGAGAGTTGGTAAAATATATAAAAATAACACTAAAATCAAAAAATAATTTAGGGTTATTTTTTTATCATGTTATAATTAAATAGGTGGTATTATGAATATAATAAAATATTTTAAAAATAATGTTATTTTCATAGTGCCCGATTATTATAAAGAAAATATTATTAAATTAATAAATAAGCAAAATAATCTATTTAATATTAAAGTTTATTCAATTAGCGAAATTAAAAAAAAGTTATTCTTTACTTATGATGAAAAAACTATTCTTTATTTAATAAATAATTATAATATGAGTTATTCTTATGCCTTAGATATTTTAAATAATTTATATTATATTTCTTTTGATGAAAATAACTTAAAACTTAAATTTTTTAAATCGTCTATAAATTTAACAGTTCTTTCTTCTCCA
>CAZZNR010000002.1:4879-12247 GCA_964655835.1 uncultured Muribaculaceae bacterium
CTATTGATGAAAATAACAGACAACTTAAACTTCTTAAAGCTATTAAAGATGATTTAATATATCACAATGTATTAATATACGATATATTTTTTTTAGATTCTTTTAAAAATAAAAAATGTTATGTCTATGGTTTTAATTATTTATATAAATTTGATAAAAAAATATTAAAGATGATTAATACGATAACTAAATTAAATTATATTGAAAAAGAAAAAAGCAATTTTAACCATCAAGTTATTGCTTTTAAAAATATTAATCAAGAATTAGAGTATATTGCAAATGATATTATTAATAAAATTAATCAAGGCGTAAATATCAACAATATTTATTTAGCTAATATCTCAAGTGAATATCTTAGCACGATAAAAAGAATATTTGCTTTTTATCATCTTCCTCTTAATTTAAATGAAAAAACACCTTTATATAATATTACTAGTTCTTTTAATTTACTTAATAATCTTGATCAAGCGGAAGTATATATTGATAAAATCGCTAATAGCGAAATTAAAAATAAATGTATAGATGTTTTAAATAAATACTACTTTATAAATAATTTATCTAGTATTAAAAATATAATAACTGAAGAATTAAAAAATAACTATCTAATAAGTCCTTCTTATAAAGATGCCGTTAATATTATTGATTTAAAAAATACTCTTATCACTGATGAAATGGTAATATATTTAATAGGTTTTGCCCAAGAATATATTCCTACCATCTATCGTGATGAAAATTTAATTAGCGATAATATAAAACCTGAATATATCGAGCAAACTTGGGAATTAAATAATATCGAATTTCAAATTTGGGATAATATAATAAAGACAACAAAAAATTTAACTATTACTTTTTCCAATAATTATTTAACTGATTCTTTTGCATTATCGCCACTTGCAAGTGAGTTAAAAATTATTAATGCTCAATACAAAGAAAGTAGCTATTCTAATCAAAGCAATATCTTTAATTTAGGTATTATGTTAGATAATTATTATAAATATGGTGATTATAATGATCTATTATATTTACTTAATTATAATTATCCTCATGCAAAATACTTAACCTATCGTAATGAATATGATTTAATTAACCCTTCCATAATAAAAAATTATTTAAATAATAATATTTACTTATCTTATTCAAAATTAGATATTTATTACAAATGCTCTTTTCGTTTTTATTTAGAACATATTTTAAAACTAAATATTTATGAAGACAAATTTGAAACTTATATGGGAAGTTTATCTCATTATTTATTATCTAAAATATATAATGAAGACTTTGACTTTGATAAAGAAAAAAGTACTTTTCTAAAAGAAAATCCTTTTAATTTAAGCCCAGCTAATAAAATATTTTTAGCTAAAATGAGTGAAGATCTAAAACCGGCCATAAATCATATTTTAAATCATCATAATCATACTTTATTTAAAGAGATTGAATGTGAAAAAAATATTGAGGTCATCGAAAAAATTAACAATATAAATATTAAATTTTATGGTATTATTGATAAAATCATGAAATATGAAAACAAAGTAGCTATTATTGATTATAAAACCTATGAAGTTAATACTGATTTATCTTTAATTGATAAGGGTTTAAATATTCAGCTTCCCATTTATACTTATCTAGTTAAAAAGGCTTATCCCGATATTAATATTATTGGCATTTATCTGCAAAATATTAATCGTTTAATGCCAAATTATGATATTAAAAAAAGTTTCGAGAAAATAAAACAGGATAATTTAAGATTACAAGGTTATACCATTGATGATGAAAATATTATCAAAGATTTTGATTTTACTTACCAAAATAGTGATTATATTAAAGCAATGAAATTAACCCAAAAAGGTTTTTATGCCTATACTAAATTATTAAATGAAAACCATTTTAAAATGGTATATCAAATTGCCGAAGAACTAATTCTTGATTGTGCTAATAATATTATGAAAGCTAAATTTGATATTAATCCTAAAATAGTTAATAAAAATAATGAAAGCTGTAAATATTGTGATTACAAAGCCCTTTGTTTTGTTAAAGATAAAAATTTTAATTATGTAAAGAAGGATAAAGATTTATTATTTTTAGGAGGCAATTATGATGAAATGGACTAAAGAACAATTAGAAGCTATTAATAGAACTGGTTCAAATATTATCGTTTCTGCTGGAGCTGGTTCAGGTAAAACAGCCGTATTAACCGAAAGAGTTATTACTAAACTTAAAGCTGGCATGCATATAAATGAATTATTAATTCTAACATTTACTAATAATGCTGCTAAAGAAATGAAAAATCGAATAAAACATTCACTTGAAAAAATGCCTAATTTGAAAGAAGAAATTAAATATATTGATAGTGCTGATATTAAAACTTTTGATGCTTATGTATTATCTTTAGTAAAAAAATATTATTATCGTTTAAATTTAGAAAAAGATCTTAATATTATTGACAGTTCAGTTATTTTACTAAAGAAAAAAGCAATTTTAAATGATATTTTAGATAATTGGTATCATCAAAATAATGATACATTCAATGAATTTATTACTACTTTTGGAATCAAAAATGATGAAGAAATTAAGAAAATATTATTAAATCTTGATAAAAAATTAGATCTATTAATTAATAAAGAAACATTTTTAGAAAATTATATTCAAGATTATTACCAAGATAACAAAATTAATTATTATTTTAAAGAATATGTAAATTTGATTAAAAAAAGAATTAATACCATTGATTTATGTTTAATTAATTTAAAATCAGAAGTTGAAAATGAATATTATACGTTAGTTAACAATTTAGTTGCTCCTTTAATAAAGAGTAATAGTTTTGAAGAAATTAAAATTAATGCTATTATTAAAATTCCTAATGTTCCTAACCATTCTTCTGAAAGTGCTAAATATCTTAAAAAAATGATTGTTAATAATATAAACCAGATTAAAGAAATGACATACTTTAATCAAGCAACTTTAATTCAAGAAGTATATCAAAATAAAGACTTTACTACTATAATTATGGCAATATTAACTGAGTTAAATGAAAAAATATCGGCATACAAAAAAGAAGTAAACTATTTCGAATATAATGATATAAGTAAATTAGCAATAACGTTATTGCAAGAAAATGATGATCTTAAAGAAGAAGTAAAAAATAAATACCAAGAAATTATTATCGATGAATATCAAGATACAAGTAATATTCAAGAAAAATTTATATCTTTAATAGAAAATAATAATGCTTTTGTAGTAGGAGACCTTAAACAATCAATATATCGTTTCCGAAATGCTAATCCTAATATTTTTAAACAAAAATATGATTTATATAAAAAAAATAAAGATGGTATTAAAATTGATTTAAATCAAAACTTCCGTTCAAGAAAAGAAGTGTTAGAAAATATAAATAATATCTTTAATTTAGTTATGGACAATGAAATTGGAAATGTTAAATACAAAGAAGAACATCAATTAGAATACGGTTATAAAGAATATAGCACTACCGGCAAAAATAGTTACAATAATTATTTAACAATACTTAATTATCCTGATAATAAAGATTATGATAATGCGGAAATAGAAGCATTCTTAATAGCCCAAGATATTAAAGAAAAAGTAAATAATAAGTATTTAATATTAAAAGATAAAAAATTAATCCCGTGCACTTATAAAGATTTTGCAATATTAATTGATCGTAATTCATCATTTGATATTTATAAAAAGGTATTTAATTATATGCGAATTCCCATTAATTTATATAAAGATGAAAACATACTACATAATGATGAAACATATTTAATTAAAAATATTATTATCTTAATTTTAAAAATAAAGAATAAAACTTATGATAATATATTTAAAGCATCATTTATAAGTATTGCTAGAAGTTATCTTTATGATTTAACCGATGAAGAAATATTCGTCATATTTCAGAATAATAATTTTTCAAATACTGAGATTTTTAAAAAATGCGCTGAAATCAGTTTAGAACTTGATAATATTAGTAATAAAAACTTAATTGAAAAAATTATTGAAGTATTTAATTTTTATTCGAAAATGATAACAGCCGGCGATATTGAATATCGTAGTATAGTTTTAAATAATCTTTTAAATAAAGTTGATGAACTAAATAATATTGGAATGATAATAGATAATTTAGAAGATTATTTTAATGATTTGATAAAAAATAATGATGAAATTACTATTTCAGCTATTTCATGTGATAATAACTCAGTTCATTTAACTAACATTCATAAATCGAAAGGCCTCGAATTTCCCATTTGTTATTATGGGGGATTATATAAAAAATTTAATTTAAAAGACCCATCTGATAAATTTATTTTCGATGAAAGATATGGTTTAATAATACCGAATTATATTGAAGGGTTTAAAAAAACCTTTATTTATGATTTATATAAAGAAAAATATATTGAAGAAGAAATATCGGAAAAAATAAGATTATTTTATGTAGCTTTAACTAGATGTAAAGAAAAAATGATAATGCTAACTTCGATAAAAGATGAGAAATTACCAATAATTAAGCAAAATAATATTATTGATTATATTACAAGAATAAATTACCGTTCCTTTCAAGATATTATTATATCGATTTATAATAATATTGAAAAATATATTGTTCCGATGGATAAAATTATAATTGATCAGAATTATTCTCAAGATATTAAACCAATAATATCTGATACCAAATATAATCAGGTTACGGTTAATGAAATAGAATATAAATACGAAATATTAACTCAATTAAAATATTCTAAAAGTGAGAAAAACCTTTATACTAGCGAAGAAAAAAAGAATATTGACTTAGGTAACCAAATCCATTATCTTTTAGAAAATATTGACTTTATTAATCCGGATTATACTAAATGTAATGAGCTTGAAAAAGATATCATTAAACATTTTATAAATCTACCAATTTTAAAAAATATTAAAGATAGCAACATTTTTAAAGAATATGAATTTATCAATGAAGAAAATAATAAAATTGAGAAAGGAATTATTGACTTGATGTTAGTTTATAAAGATAAGATAGATATTATTGATTATAAACTTAAAAATATTGAAGATAATGCTTATAAAAAGCAATTAAAAGGATATCAAAAATATATCGAAAATAAAACTAATCTAAAGACTAATATTTATTTATACTCAATATTAGATAAAGAACTAACTAAAATTGATTAGTTCTTTTTTAAATTCTGCTTTTTGACAATCAAGGTTATTTAAGGTAATTTTTTATTTAGGGGGCTTTATGAAATATGATAAAGATCAAATAAAAGCAATAGAATCAATGAATAATACCCTTGTAATTGCTGGGGCAGGTTCTGGTAAAACAACTACTATAATAGGGAAAATAGACTATATAATTAATCATAATCTATATAATGAGAAAGATATCTTAGTAATATCTTTTACTAATGAAACTGTTAACGAACTTAAATTAAAAATTAAACATCAAATTGATATTAAAACTTTTCATAAACTGGCTAAAGATATAATTACTACGCAAGTTAATAATCTTACAATTGCTAATGATTATGAATTAAAATATATTATCAATGAATATCTTAATTCTTATGGAAAATATCATAAAAAAACTAATTACATTATAAAAAGAATTTTAGAAACTAAAAGCATTAATCAGCTTCAACAACTTATTTATTCCTTTATTACAATTTATAAATGTAATTATTCTAATATCTATTATTTATATTATTTATATAAAAAAAGTAAATTTATCAATAAATATTACATTAAATTAATTTTAGATGTTTATTTTATTTACTTAAAAGAATTAATATCTACTAATAAAATGGATTTTAATGATTTAATTATCAATGCAACCAAGTATGTTCAAAGTAATGAACTAAAATTAAGTTATAAATATATAATAATTGATGAATTTCAAGATATTTCTTTAATTAGATTTAACTTAATAAAAAGTGTTCTTAAACAAAATAATGGTACTATTTTTGCAGTAGGAGATGATTTTCAATCAATTTATCGCTTTAGTGGATGTGATTTATCATTATTTATTAATATTAAAGAATTACTACCTGATATAAAAATTATAAAATTGAATTATAATTATCGCAATAATCAAACCCTTATTAATATTGCCAATAAATTTATTCTCAAAAATAAAAAACAAATTAAAAAAAATACTATATGCCTTAAAGATAGTAATAACCCTATTAAAATAATATTTTATGTTAATAAAAATACTGTTATTGACAATTTATTGAAAGAACTTAAGGGAAAAGTATTAATTTTAGGCAGAAATAATAATGACAAAAAAAATTTTAATATCAAAGAAAATAACTATATTAAATTTTTAACAATTCACAGTTCAAAAGGCATAGAAGAAGATAATATAATCTTAATAAATCTGTATGATAATTACTTAGGATTACCATCTAAAATAAAAAAAGAAAATATCTTAAATAAGATTTTAAAAACCGATTATATTATTTACGAAGAAGAAAGAAGACTTTTTTATGTGGCTCTGACAAGAAGTAAAAATAATGTTTATTTAGTAACACCTTATAATAATATTTCCGTATTTATAAAAGAATTAATTAAAGATAATTATCATAATATTGATATTACTTACATGAAGTAAAACTAACCTCAGTGATAGGAATTCCTTTAATTAATGTTTCAATATTATATTCTTCTGATTTTGCTTTATTTTGCAGCCAAATAAAATCCTTAATCGCTTGGGAAATATTATCGTTTTTTATATTATAACAATCTTGATATGAACAAAATTTATGGTAAATAACATTTTTATTTTGGGTATACTTTAATAAGCTATTAGTATTGATATTATCTAACCTTTCAGTTATATATGAGCATCTTTGATAAGCGTAACTTTGGTTTGAATATTTTAAAAGCCCTGCTAATAATAAAACGATTATAATATATATATATACTTCTTCACTAATAACACCTAGTGTTATTATGGCCCAAAATATTATATTTATAAAAAAAATAAAGTATTAAACTTTATTTATTTTGGTATTTCAAGGATTTGACCAACATATAAATTATTATCTATAAGTTGGTTATTTTCTTTTAAAGTCTTTATTAAAATATTTAGATTATTAGCAATTGACCAAATATTATCCCCTTCTTTTACAGTGTATATCTGATAATTAAAACTTCGATAAAGGGGCACTAATAATGTTTGACCGATTGATAATAAATTACTAGACAAATTATTTAAGGTTTTTAAATCAGCAACTGAAGTATTATAACTACTAGCGATACTATATAGAGTATCACCTTTTTTGACAATGTAAGTACCACTTTCTTGAGAAGTCTTTGCTTCTGAGCTTAGGATCTTTAAATTTTGACCGATTGTTA
>CAZZNR010000002.1:12347-21971 GCA_964655835.1 uncultured Muribaculaceae bacterium
ATATGTTACTAGTTAAATTATTGGCTGTTTTTATCGCATCTACTGTGGTATTAAAGTTACGAGCGATTGAATATAAAGTATCGCCACTTTTTACGGTATAAGTTTGACCCTCTAGGGGAATTACTGGTTCTAAACCGGGGATTTTTAAGTTTTGACCGATTGTTAATATGTTACTAGTTAAATTATTGGCTGTTTTTATCGCATCTACTGTGGTATTAAAATTACGAGCGATCGAATATAAAGTATCGCCACTTTTTACAGTATAAGATCCACTAGTTAAGGTTGCTGGCTTGTAAGTATAACCCATATATTCAGTTACTGCTTTAACAGTGGCTTCAGCATATTTTCGCCAGTTTTGATTTAATTTTGCTAAATCTACGGGATTATCGATAAAACCATATTCTACTATTACTACCTGTAAATTATCAGTATCTCTCATTATATAATAATAATCTTGATTAGGATTACTTGGTAAAGTTCTTTGATATACTGTCCTAATTTTTTGACCCGCTTTGCCAATTTCTGTTAATATATCTCTTGCTAATTCAGGAGTATTTCTTAAAGCATATATAACTTCAGCTCCTTCGCCACCACCTGCATTGATATGATTAGATACAACTATAGCATTAGGAATATCGCCAAAAGGTTGCTTTATTTTGTTTATTCTTTCACTATTTGATAAAGTAACATCACTATCTCTTGTCAAAGAATTTGGAATACCAAGTTCTTTAAATCGGCCGGCCATATATTTGGAAATTTGTAATGCCAAATTTTTTTCACTAAATTGACTACTTACTGCTCCTGGATCACTTCCTCCGTGGGCCGGATCGATAACTACTCCAACAAAACTAATATTTTTACTTTCACTTATATCACCACATGCAGCTAGAGGAGAATATAAATAAACTAAAGCGCTCCAGGTGTTACGACCAACTATACCATCAGATAAAAGCTTGTTGCTAGTTTGAAAAGTTTTAACCGCTATATTGGTTGCCGAATCAAAAATGCCATTGATAGGTCCCTCATAATACATTAACTTAGTAAGTATTTCTTGAAGTTCTTTTACTTCCGGACCAATATCACCTTGTCTTAAAGTTGGGCGGGATAATATACTCGTTGTTTCAAAAGTATCAATAACCGGTACTGCTAAGACATTATCAGCAAAAGAAACATTAGTTTTATCAAGTAAAACATTCCAAGTTTTGTTATCAACAATGCCTGTTACTGGTAAATTATTTTGAGTTTGAAAGATTTTAACTGCCTCAGTTGTTTCGGGACCAAAACTTCCCGTAACACTTCCATAAAAAGCTTTTACTATTTTCAGTTTTTCTTGTAAGATAATAACTTCTTCTCCTGTAGAACCTTCTTTTAAAGTTTCTATTCGGTCTAAATCTAATGCTTGTTGTTCAATTAATTTCCAAGTTTCTTGATTGACAATACCAGTATCATTAAGATTATTATTTCTTTGAAATAATTTTACGGCTTCGATAGTTGCTTGATTATAATCACCATTAATTTCAATTTTATAACCAATTAAAAGCAAATATTCTTGTAATAGTATTACTTCATCACCTTTTGAACCTTCGAGTAAAGGTATGATAATCGTTGGTAATGTTTTTTTGATTTCCTCATTAATTGCCTTCCAAGTATCAGGCCCAACAATACCATCAGCTTTTAATTTATTGTCCTTTTGAAATTGAATTACACTTTCTTTAGTAGCTTTATCAAAGTAATCATTAATTTCATTATTATAAAAGCCTAATTTTTTTAATTTAATTTTTAAATCAATAACATAATCATTTTGGCCTCCTTCTTTAATAGTTTGAAATAAATCCATGCCTAAGACTTTTATTTTATTTTCTATTACTTTCCAGGTATCTGGTCCAACAATGCCATCAACTTTTAAATTATAATCATTTTGAAAATTTAATACTGCTCTTTCAGTATTCTTACCAAAATAACCATCGGCTACTCCGGATAAATATTTTAGTTTAATTAATTTTTGCTGTAAATCTTCTACCTCAACACCTTGATTTCCAATTTTTAATATTGAGTCTATTCTCATAAAAAAAATTCCTCCTTATCGTTAATATAGTATATTATATTTATTTAATATGGTTAATATAACCCTTCTAAATGCATATATTATTCTATATATGAAAGGTTGTTGATTAATATGCCAACAGGATTTTTAATTATAGAAGTATATGCTGATAATGAAGCTTTACCTATCGAAGGAGCTAATATCGAAATAACTGGCAGTGAGACAAGTTTAACGGAAACTACTGATAGTTCAGGAAGAACTAAAAAAATTGCTCTTAACGCTCCAAGTAAAGAATTTTCATTACAACCCCAAAGTGATGTAAAACCATATTCAGAATATAATCTAAAAGTAAGTAAGCCCGGCTTACAAACTTCTGTTATTAATGGCGTGCAAATATTTGATGGTGAGACCGCTATGCAAAAAGTGTTTTTAACGGCGATTGAAGGTGATCCATCAATTAATTATAGTGAAATTGCCCCTCATGCTTTATGGGGGAATTATCCCCCGAAAATTGAAGAAAAAGAGCAACAAAACAGATTAGAAGAAAGAGTTTTACCTACGGTAATAATTCCGGAATACATTATTGTTCATGATGGAATTCCAACTAATAGTTCAGCTAAAAATTATGTTGTTAGTTTCCCAGAATATATTAAGAATGTTGCTTCATCAGAAATTTATAGTACATGGCCAAGAGAAACTATAAAAGCTAATGTTATAGCTATTATATCTTTTGCTTTAAATAGAATATTTACGGAATGGTATACTGCAAGAGGTTATCCTTTTACTATTACGACAAGTACAGCTTATGATCAAAAATATACTCCAGGAAGAACAATTTTTAGTACTATCTCAGAAGTAGTTGATCAAATATTTAATCAGTATATAAAAAGAACTAATTTCATTCAGCCATTACTGGCCCAATATAACGATGGCATTAAAGTTAATAATAAAGGTTGGCTTTCCCAATGGGGTAGCAAAACTTTAGGTGATCAAGGTTACGATGCAACGCGGATTTTAAAATATTATTATACCGATGAAGTTAATGTTCATTCAGCTAGAAATATTCAAGGTTTACCTTTATCATTTCCCGGATATAACTTAATAGAAAATTCTTGTGGCGAACCGGTGCAAAAAATGCAAAATGAATTAAATGTAATTAACGGAAGTTACCCTGGAATTCCAAAAATAATACCTGCCAATGGCATTTATGGAGCTTCAACTAAAACCACGGTTAGTACATTTCAAAAGGTATTTGGATTACCTTCAACAGGTATAGTAGATTTTGCAACTTGGTATAAAATATCTTTTGTTTATACAGCAGTATCAAAAATGCTACAAGGCATTTATCAATAAAAAAACCTTTAAAAGGTTTTATTTTTCTTCTGTACTTACTAGGCTCAATTTATACGATGTTAAAAAACCTATTACAAAAAAGATGATAGAAAACAAAGTCGTTATATTAAAAGCTATTACAACACTAGAATTTAAGACACTAGGTACAATAGATAAGAATAGCCCAAAGATAATACAATAAGTTATTGTATAATAATGTTTTATTAAATAATTAATAAAAGAAGAAAATATAAGTACTCCAGCTCCTAATCCGACAATAGCTGGAATTAAAATACTTAAATTAATATCTGCAATAGCATTAATATATACTTCATATAAACCTAAAGATGAAAGTACTACTGCACTATCTACCCCAGGAATAATAGTTGATGCCGCTAATATCAACCCTAAAAAACCACTTTGCAGAATATCCATAGAATTACTTTGCACAAGTCCATCATTAAAAAACAACATTGCTAAACCAATTACAAAAGCGCAAATAATAATTAAATAGTAACTATTCTTAAAATCTTTAAGCTTAACCCGACGATAAAATAAAGGAATTGTTCCCAGTACAAAGCCTAAAAACGTTAATCTAGTTATCATTTCATATTCCTGAAGAAAAAATGATACTATTTTACCAAATAATAATACTCCAATTCCAATACCACCAAATATCGGTAATAAATATAGAAAATTTTCTTTTGGTCTTTTAAAAAACGTTCCAATTGATTCAACCGTTTTATTATATATACCAAAGATAATTAACATAACACTACCACTTAAACCAGGTGAAACTCCACCTAAGCCACATATAATACCTTTAAAAAAGTTTTTCATTTATTCTCCTTTTCACTTTATTCATTATACAATAAAAAAAATATTATTAATACAATTTTATTTTTATGATTTGTTTAGAATGTAATAATAATTAGTTTCTCTTAGAACATGATCAAAAAAAAGTGATATAAAAGTATTATAATAATTTTTATAAACTAAGGATGAAGTAAATTCATCATACCAATTAAGATACTTTTTGGTTTCTAATAAAGTATTATTTTTCAATTTTTCGATAGTTTCTGGTGTTATCTTGTTATTGAATAATTCACACATTTTTTTATATCCTTGAGCAGTTTCATCACAATGAACAATAAATAAAGGGTTGATTTGATTTGCCATTTGTTTAATTATTTTTAAATGAGTGTAAGAAAAATTATTAATATTATATTCCAAAGAGTATAAGTAAGTTGGCGTTAATTTTAGTTTTTTTGTAACAAATTCCATTGTATAAATAAAACTTCTAACTTCCTCAATAAAATGATTTACAATATTAATATTAAAAAACATTATAACTTCATTATCTTCAACCATTTGCTTTAATTTATAATATTTTGATAAACTAAAATTTAACATCATTAATAGGTTTTTATTAAGTATTTCAATATTATTTATAATATTTATTTCTTTAGATATATTAGAATTGTTTTTTATACTTTTTTTAGTAACATTATTATTTATTTCAATATTAAAAAGAGTGCTGGTTTTATATTCTAACCTTTCTGTATAAGAAGTAGCTAAAATATTACTTTCTTGATAATCTTTAGATAATATATTATTATCTAAAAAATTTATGACTAATTCGCCATATATTTTTTGTTCTTCTTCAAACATTGCAATTATTTCTTTTCTATCTGATGGTAATATCGCATTTAAACATATCGCATGATCAAACATAAATCTCGCAATTGAAATACCCATTTCTAAATAATAATTATATTTCATAGAATCACTTACTTTCTAAGTTGATTTAGCTTTATATAAAAAATACTGGGACATTTTAATTGACCGATAAATATTATTTATAAATATTGGCTCAACCGTTAAATATGCTTTATCTTCTAATAATTGCGTTATAATATATTCAAAAAATTGGGCTAATCTTTCACTTAATTTTTCGCTTTTCTGGCTTATTTTAATTTGATTTTCTGGACTTAAACCAATAATCCGATATTCATTAATTAAATGATTTGTTTCAATAACAAAAGATTGGGATTTTAATATAATATCTTCTCTACTAGGATCGACAAAACTACGAATAAACATGGCAAAACTTCTGTATAAATTAATAGTTCGGTATTCATATTCCAAAAGAAATTTAGGATTATTGGTTATTCTCTCATTCATCCTTTTGGCTAAAGTAATATATATATTAACTTCTTCCACCTTTCTTCTTATCATAAAGGGATATGAAAAGGAAAATAATTCGCCATTGACTTGTTTATGAAATATCTCTTCAAGAAATACTTTGAAATTTTCACAAATTGTTATTGTTCTTTCATTTAATTTAGTGATTTTTTCGATTTCAGCGGCATCGGGTATTTTTTCAATTGGTTTAATCTCAAATTGTTTTTTTAATAAGTCAAGCGGTAAATTCGTTTTAAATAATTCTTCGGTTTTCAAGGCAGTTGGAATAGAATACTCAGTAAACAATATATCACTATCTAAAATTTCTTTATTTATCTTGCCATCACTAAAATTATAATATTCTACTGATAAATCAATAAATTTTTGATTAAATTCTTTAGCAACTACAGCATAAGATTTATAAGCTTCAATAAAAGATAAACTTAAATGAATGCAAAATGAATTAAATAATCTTAAAAATGCTAGAGAATTTGTAATTGAACTAGTATAAAATTGTTGATCAGTTATCATTTTTTTCCTCTTTCTAACATTGCCATTCTCCAGGAGCATAAAAGCAATGATTTTTATATTTACTAACCAAGTTCTGATTAAGCCATATTTTCAAACACTCACTACCCTTTTCTGGTGCATAAAACCATAAAGCTCTAGTTGCGGGCCAAAATTTTTCGCCCTTTAAAACTCTTAAAGCTAATACCTTTTCCGTTTCCGTAGCTGGGGCAAGAAATAAATTACTATTTACTGAAGCGAATCCTCCAGGGGTTTGAAAAATTACATCTTGAATTGTATTTACATCATTAAAGTCAGGCGACTTACATAATAATCTATTTAAAATAACATTACCAACTAATAACATGCCATATTCGCCTTCTCCAATTGCTTCTGCCCTCATCGTTCTACCTAAATAGTCAATATCTATCTCATTATATTCAATCATAATATTCCTTTTATATTTAATGCTTCGGAGGCACTAAGATAAGTTGACCAACTTTTAAATTGTTATCAGTTAAGTTATTGACTGCTTTTAATCTTTCTACAGTTGTTCCCGTTTTTTGAGCTATAGAAAATAAATTATCACCTTGTTGGACATAATATATATCAGCTTGCTTTTTAATTTTATTAATAGTATCTTTCGTTAAAACTAATAAACTTTGCCCTATTGTTAAATTATCATCTTGTAAATTATTTAACTTTTTAAGCTCATCTAATGTAGCATGATAGGCTTTTGCAATTGAGTATATTGAATCACCTGAAGTAACGGTGTGATAAATATTTTTATCAGGCATCATTTTATTTGACTCAATAAATAATATTTCTCCTTCTCTTATTTCATCAGTTAACAAGTTATTAATTTCCATTAATTGATCAGTAGTCATTAAGGATTTAAAGGCAATTGATTGAATAGTATCTCCTGGCTTAACAATATATTCTTGATAAAAATTTAATTTATCTGAATCATAAATCTCATCAACTATAAGATATTGTCCTGGTTTAATCAAATTTGATGAGAGATGATTTATTTTTTTTATTTTTTCTACGGTTGTATCAAACCGAGAAGCTATATCAAATAAATTATCATTAGGTTCAACTAAATACAAAGTACCACTAATCTGATCTTTTAACAAATTACCACCCCTCATAATACAATATGAAAAAATTTAAAAAAAAGTATTTATTATTAATATAATATTAATTTATATGGTATAATTTTGATAATAAAAAAGTTGGTGATATCATGCTTAAAAAAAGATTGGAAATTTTAAAAAATTATTTACAAATGCCGAAATTAGTTCAACAAGAAAATATTAGAAAAATAACTGACTTTTCTTATTTGCTAATAATTATTGTAATTATTGATGGATTATTTTTTAAACAGAGTAACTTTTGGTTTGATAGATCAACAATTTTTTTATTAACAATGCCTTTAATATATCTTTTATTTATAAAACCAATATTTAGAAAAGAAAAAATTACGGTTTATATTTATATTGTTATGTTAATACTAGTATCAGTCTTTTTCTTTTATACTTTAAATATTTATTATTTAATACCTTTAATTTTGTTGATGTCGGTTGGGCCACTACTTAATTTAAAACAAACCATTATATTATTAGTTATATCTTTAATTATCAATATCACTAAACTAGTTTTTAATAATCTTTTTATAGAAGATGTTAAACATGTTATATTAATCTATATATTTGTGTTATTATATTCACAAATTTTGTATATAAATTATTTGAAAAATTTATATGATAAACATTTATTGCATGAAAAAAATAAGATTCTTTTATCTCAAGCCGATACTGATGAATTAACTGGTTTATTAAACAGATATGGTATGCAGAATAAAATAAACCAATTAATTAATCTAAAAGATAATAGTATGAAATGTAGCGCAATTTTTTTATTAGATATTGATTATTTTAAAAATTATAATGATACATTCGGCCATCTTGAAGGTGATAAATGTTTGAAAAAAATTGCCAATATATTAAAGTCTTCAATTAAAAGCGAGTTAGACTTTGTTGCTCGTTTTGGGGGTGAAGAATTTATCCTTTTCATTAACAATGTTAATGAAAAACAAGCCATTGAAATAGGTAAAAGAGCTTGTAAAAATATTTATAATCAGAAAATTAAAGCTCCTAATAATTCCAAATACCCTTTCGTTACTATTAGTTTAGGAATAGCTACTTATAATTTAAATTCTAAATTTGATTTTTTTAAACTTATAGAAGAAGCAGATAAGCAATTATATTTGGTTAAAAAAGAGGGCAAGAATGCTTTAGCTTTAAAAGATAAAATTTATTATAATGATTAAATAGATTATAATATTAAAAGGAGAAAATAACATGAAAAAAAGAACATATATTACTATAATTATTATGTTATCGGTTTGCCTAAGTTTAAGTTTAACCTATAATTTTATGACATATAATAAAAGAGAAAAACCTTTACCAACCCAAGAACTATCAGAAGGTATTAGAGGTCAATTCGGAATTGATAAAAATATTAATGAAAAAACGATTGATAATTACTTAGGAAGAAGTGATACGGTTTATCGCGATGTCAGAATGTTAAAAGATGAAGCATCATATGAAAATATCGGTGGTGATTCTTATCTTTCAGGTATTGTAAAGGGTTTTGAAGTAGTGCCGTATCCATATTTAAGTAATGTTACTGGTTTACCAGATGAAGTTGGAAAAAGTTATCAAGGTAAAACTTTATTTACTTTAACAAAAGATGGTAAATATATTGCGAATTATAAAGAATCTCTAGATATATTAGAATACTTCTTTCCGAAAGATAAAAATATTTTCTTAATGTGTGGGGGCGGCGGATACTCCGGCATGACTAAAAATATGTTAATTAATTTAGGTTGGGATGAAAAAAAGATTTATAATGTTGGTGCTTATTGGAATTATGAGGGCAAGAATAATATAGAAATAAAAACTACTAAAGACGGAAAGATAAATTATGATTTTTGGAAATTAAATTATCATAATATTGATTTTGATTTATTACATGAAATTAAGTAAAAAATATATTTTTATCCTAACCATAATATTAATAATTTTATTAAATACCAGCTGCCTGCATAGAAATAATAATGAAAGATATTACTTAAACAAAATCTACTATGGAGCAAACGCTTTTACTAAGGTAAATTCTTCCCAATTAAACAAATTGATTGAGAAGAAAGATTCATTTATCCTTTATACCTATAATAATTATTGTGCCTTACCTATTTCATGTGAAGATATATTTATGGATTTTATGAAGGAATATAAAATTAGTTTTATTTCGATTCCTTTTGATGATTTTAAAGATACTAAATTTTATGAAGAAATAAAATATGGCCCAACAATAATAATAATTAAGGAAGGTCAAATAATCGATTATTTAGACTCTAATAAAAATGATGATATTGAAAAATATAAAGATCTCAAAGCTTTTAAAAAATGGCTATCAAATTATATATATTTAAAAGGCAAATAAAAATCCACCCCTAGAAGAGGTGGTTTTTCTAATCGGCCTATAAGGCC
>CAZZNR010000003.1:0-17790 GCA_964655835.1 uncultured Muribaculaceae bacterium
TATCGAAAACAAAACTAAAAGAGTTTTTATTAATAATAATCCAATAAATAAACTTAGTGATTATATATCTAATATTAATATAATTAATTTTAATCCTGAAGATTTAAAATTAATTAAAGATAACCCAAGTATTCATAGAAAATTAATAAATATCGAAATATCACAATTTGATAATAATTATTTAAAAAATTTATCAATTTATAACCGAATATTAAAACAAAGAAACAGTTATTTAAAAAAGAATTTTTATAATAAGGATTATAATAATGAATATTTAATAATAATAACTGAAAAATTAATCGATTATGGCATAAAAATTTATAATTTAAGAAAATCATACATAGAAAACATTAATAAATTTTTAAATAAAAATTTTAAAAAAATCACTAATTTAGATGGTTTGGTATTAAAATATATTTCAAATTATGAGAATTTTACAAAAGAGGAGTTAATAAAAAAATACAATAACTTGTATAAAACAGATATTAATTATGGAAAAACCAGTTTTGGAGTACATTTAGATGATTTTGTTTTTTATTTTAATGATAAAATTGCAAAAAATTATTTATCAGAAGGAGAGCAAAAAAATTCGGTTATCGCTTTCAAGTTATCAGAAATTAATATCTTTTATGATATAAAAAAGAGTGTCCCAATTCTAATCTTAGATGATCTATTCAGCGAGATAGATAGTGATAAAATAAATAAAATATTAAAATTATTAAAAAAGAATATGCAAATTTTTATTACTACTACAGAAATTAATAATATTGATGAAAAAACATTACAAAATAGCAAAATTTTTAAATTAAAAAATAAAAGTATAGAGGAGATAGTATATGAGTGAACATTATGATGAAAGTGATATTCAGATTTTAGAAGGTTTAGAAGCTGTTAAAAAAAGACCTGGAATGTATATAGGAACGACAAGTTCCAAAGGTCTTCATCATTTAATATGGGAAATTATTGATAATGCTATAGATGAAGCAATGGCAGGATATTGCGATGATATTGAAATAATTCTTAATAAAGATAATTCAATTACTGTTAAAGATGATGGTAGAGGAATTCCAACTGGTATTCATGAAAAGACTGGTATATCTACTGTTGAAACAGTCTATACAATACTTCATGCCGGAGGAAAATTTGGTGGTGGCGGATATAAAGTATCTGGTGGATTACATGGCGTAGGAGCATCGGTTGTTAATGCTTTAAGTACGTGGTTAGAAGTATATGTATACCAAAATTCAAAAGTCCATTATATTAAATTTGAAAATGGGGGAGAAACAGTTACACCATTATCAGTAGTAGATTCATGCGATTCAGATAGGACTGGTACAACAGTTACTTTCAAGCCTAATCCCAACATTTTTAAAGAAACCACTTATTTTGAATATGATATTATAAAGAATAAAGTAAGAGAGATAGCTTTTTTAAATAAAGGATTGCGCATTATTTTAATTGATGATCGTGATATAAATCCCAAAAAAGAAGAATTTTTATATAATGGCGGCTTAGTTGAATATGTAGGATATTTAAATCGAAATAATCAACCAATTCATGATATTATTATTAATACCGAAGACGAACAAGATGGGATATTTATTGAAGTTGCTTTACAATATAATAATTCTTATAACACTACCTTATTATCTTTTGTAAATAATATAAATACTCATGATGGAGGAACCCACGAAGAAGGAGTTAGGAATAGTTTAACTAGGATAATTAATAATTATGCCAAAAACAATAAACTTTTAAAAGATAATGATGATTCATTTACCGGTGATGATGTAAGAGAAGGTCTTGTAATGGTTATTTCATGTAAACATCCTGATCCACAATTTGAAGGTCAAACTAAAGGGCGTTTAGGAAATGCTGAGGTAAGAAAAATAGCATCAGATATTTTTGGTCAAGGATTAGAAAGATTTTTTCTTGAAAATCCTATTATTGCAAAAAAAATTGTTGAAAAAGCGATGCTAGCATCAAGAGCAAGAATTGCTGCTAAAAAAGCAAGAGAATTATCCCGAACAAAAGGGGGATTAGATTTAACTAATCAATGGGGGAAACTTGCCGATTGTTCAAGCAAAGACCCTTTTGAACGAGAATTATTTATAGTGGAAGGGGATTCTGCAATGGGTTCAGCTAAATTAGGTAGAAACCCAAAAACTCAAGCAATATTACCTATAAAAGGTAAAATATTGAATGTCGAAAAATCTCGACTTGATAAAATTTTAATAAATGAAGAAATAAGAAGCTTAATAACTGCTTTTGGAACAAGCATTGGCGATGAATTTGATATTACAAAGCTTAGATATAATAAAATAATTCTTATGACTGATGCCGATGTTGATGGAGCACACATTAGAACCTTATTATTAACATTTCTATATAGGTTTTTTAAACCATTAATTGAAAATGGTCACGTTTATGCTGCTCAACCTCCTTTATTTAAAATAACGCATGGTAAAACAGTTAAATATGTTTTAAATGATCAAGAAAAAGATCAATATTTAGAATCACTTCCTGAAGACATAAGAAAAAAGACCAATGTAAACAGACAAAAAGGTCTTGGTGAAATGGATGCGATTGATTTAAGAGTAACAACCATGGATATTGACCAAAGAATATTATTAAAAATAAATATTGAAGATGCAATTTTAGCTGATGAAATGTTTACTATTTTAATGGGCCAAGAAGTAGAACCTAGAAGAAAGTTTATTGAAGAAAACGCTTTAAATGTTAAAAATCTTGATATATAGGAGGGTAAAATGGAAAATGATATAAAATTAGATAAATTTAATGAAATTAATATAGATAACGAAATCAAAAATTCTTTTTTAGATTATTCAATGAGTGTAATAGTATCACGTGCTATACCAGATGTTAGAGATGGTTTAAAACCTGTTCACAGAAGACTATTATATACTTTTTATGCTGAAGGTATAACTCATGATAAACCTCATAAAAAAAGCGCCACAAGTTGTGGTAAAGTAATGCAATATCATCCTCATGGAGATGCTGCTATTTATGATACAATGGCTAGAATGGCTCAAGATTTTACCTATCGATATCCTTTAATTGATGGTAAAGGGGCTTTTGGGGCACCAGATGGTTCAAGCCCAGCGGCAGCCCGTTATACTGAAGCTCGATTAGCAAAAATATCGAGCGAAATGTTAAGGGATATAAACAAAAATGCGGTAGATTTTGTACCAAGTTATGATGATGAGAGTATTGAACCAGTTATTTTGCCTTCAAGATTCCCCAACATTTTGGTAAACGGAAATATGGGTATTGCAGTTGGAATGGCAACCAATATTCCCCCTCACAATTTAGGTGAAACTATCGATGCAACCATAGCATATATAAACAATCCTGAAATTTCTGTAAATGAATTAATGGAAAAAATCAAAGGTCCTGATTTTCCAACAGGCGGTATAATACTAGGTAATAGTGGTATAAAAAAAGCTTTTGAAACTGGAAAAGGCAGTGTTATTGTCAGAGGAAAAGTTAATATTGAAGAAATTAAAGGAAAAGTAAAACTAGTTATTACAGAAATTCCTTATCAAGTAAATTATACAAACATAATTAGAAAAATTGCTGAACTAGTTAGAGACAAACAAATTGATGGTATTGCTAATTTAACTGATGAATCAGCTTTAGAAGGAATAAGGATTGTTATCGATGTTAAAAAAGATTATAATCCTAATGTTTTATTAAATAATTTATATAAATATACACAATTACAAACCTCGTTTGGTATTAATTTTTTAATGTTAGTTGATAAAAGGCCAAAAACTTTAAACTTAAAAGAAATATTAGAATATTATACTAACTTTCAAAGAAGTGTAATAATAAGAAGAACTCAATTTGATTTAGAAAAATCAGAAAAAGCTGCTCATATTCAAGAAGGTCTCAAAATTGCTTTAGATTTTATTGATGAAGTAATTAAATTGATTAAAAGTTCAAAAAAAGATGTGGATGCAAAGCAAGGTTTAATCGAAAGATTTGGTTTATCTGAAATTCAAGCCGAAGCTATCATGGAAATGAAATTAAGACGGTTAACCGGATTAGAAAAAGAAAAAATTGAACAAGAATTAAAATATTTACTAGAAAAAATTAAAGAATTAAAAGCAATTTTAGCTAGTGATGAAAAAATATTAAACATTATTATTGATGAATTAAGTGAGATAAAAGATAAATATAGTGATGAGAGAAGAACTGTTATCGATATGACGGCAATTGAATACATTGAAGATGAATCATTAATTCCTGAAGAAAATATTATGATAACACTTACTAATAAGGGATATATTAAGAGAATAACTGCCGAAACATATAAAACTCAAAATAGAGGCGGAGTAGGTGTAAAGGGAATGTCAACCAATGAACAAGATTTTGTAGAAAAAATGATCAATTTATCTACTCATGATTATGTAATGTTTTTTACAAATAAAGGAAAAGTGTATCGTTTAAAAGGTTATGAAATTCCTGAATATTCAAGGCAGTCAAAAGGATTACCGGTAATTAATTTATTACCTATCGAAAAAGATGAGGTAATAAATTCTATAATTCCTTTATCAACAGAAAATGATTTTAAGTATTTTATTCTTGCAACTAAAAAAGGTTTAGTAAAAAGAACTAAAATTGAAGAATTTGATAGTATAAGGGTTACTGGTAAAATTTGCATTAAATTAAAAAATGAAGATAAACTAATAGGAGTTAAGAAGACTGATGGCAATCAGAATATATTATTAGCATCAGAGCATGGCAAAATGGTCGTGTTCTTAGAAAATCAAATAAGATCAATGGGAAGAACGGCATCTGGTGTCAAAGGCATAAATTTAGATAATTCTACTTGTATTGGTTTGGAAGTTGCTAATGATGATGACAACATAGCAATAATAACTGAAAATGGATATGGCAAAAAAACCTTAGTATCTGAATATCGTAAAACTAACCGAGGCAGTAAAGGGGTTAAAGCTTTAAATGTTACTGAAAAGAACGGCAAAATTAAAACATTTAAAAAAGTTGAAAACAATGACGATGATCTTATGATTATAACTGATGAAGGAATCATAATAAGGCTACCTTTAGAACAATTATCACAACTAAGTAGAGTAACTCAAGGAACAAGATTAATTAATTTAAAGAATAACCAAAAAGTATCGACATTTACTTTAGTTGAAAGAAACAACGAAGTATTAGTTGAAGATTAACTCTTTTATATGTTTCACGTGAAACATATAAAGTAACAATAACATAAAAAAAATATTTCCCGGGAAATATTTTTTTTGATTCTTTAAATAATAAAAAGCTTTAAATTAATAGCTAAATTATTATTAATAGATATATTTTTCAATGTTTCACGTGAAACATTGAAATTGATAATGTAATTGATTGTGTATAAATTATATTCTTAAGTTCAATAAAAGAAGCAAAGAATACATGTTTCACGTGAAACATGTATTCTAATAATTATAATAGCGATTTAAATTATTTCCCGGGAAATATTTTAGTCATTATAATTTAAAAGTTTATAGAAATTTAGTGGATACTATTTCAATGTTTCACGTGAAACATTGACTAAAAAATATTTAATATAATTATAATGTTATTCAGAGATTTATTTGTTTAGAAATATTTAAGAAGCCAAAGCCAAAGCAAAGCTTTTTAAATTTGATGTTTCACGTGAAACATATATTATGCATAAATTATTTCCCGGGAAATAATTTTAGGTTTGATAGGATCTTCTTATTTATTTAATTTGTAAATTATTTTTCTATATGATATATTTGTTTTGCACAATATATATGTTATAAAATGGTCAGAATCGGAAGATAGCAGCCAAGCTAACCTCTATATATGTGTGCTTTTTTTTAGGAGTAATATGAATAAAGATTTTGTAGAAATTTTATTAAAATTAGTGGATAAAGCTTATAAAAAAGAAGAAACACCAGTAGCGGCTTTAATTGTATGTAATAATAAAATTATTGTAAAGTCTTATAATAAAAGAAATAAAACTAATATAACTACTGATCATGCTGAAATTTTAGCTATAAAAAAAGCTAATCGAAAATTAAAATCTTGGAGGTTGAACAATTGTTCGCTTTATGTTACAATTAAACCTTGTGATATGTGTATGAATGTTATAAAAGAAGCTAGGTTAAGTAAGGTATATTATTTAACTGATAGGCTAGAGGATAAAAAAATATATAATAAAACTAAATTTATTCCTTTAAATTCTAACGAAATAGAAAAATATAAACAAGAATATTTAAGAAAAGTAGCAAATTTTTGGAAAAATAAACGAAATAAAATATAAACATGATATAATTATTTATATGGGAGGTTATTATGGATTATAAAGTTTTATATAGAAAATATAGACCAAAAGATTTTAATGACCTTGTTGGGCAAGATCACATAAAAGAACTTTTATTACAGTCAATTATTAATAACAAACTATCTCACGCCTACATATTTAATGGGCCTAGGGGTACCGGAAAAACAAGTACTGCTAAATTATTTGCAAAAATAATTAATTGTTTAGATAATAAAGATGGTAACCTTTGTACTAAATGTATTTCGTGTTTAAGTTTTGATGAAACCACTGATATAATTGAAATAGATGCTGCTTCGAATAATGGAGTGGACGAAATAAGAGAATTAAGAGAAAATGTTAAAATATCGCCAGGAACATCTAAATATAAAGTTTATATTATAGATGAAGTACATATGCTATCTAACAATGCTTGGAACGCATTTTTAAAAACCTTAGAAGAACCACCGAAACATGTAATATTTATATTAGCTACTACGGAAATTCAAAAAGTTCCAATTACTGTCTTATCAAGATGTCAGAGATTTGATTTTCAAAGAATATCAGATGATATTATATTCCAAAAAGTTAAAGAAATAGCTAAAAAAGAAAAAATTAAAATTTCTGATGAAGCTGTATCTGAATTATCAGTTCTTTCTGACGGTGGCTTAAGAGATGCTTTAAGTATGTTAGATCAGCTTTCTAAATTAAGCGATAAAATAACTTTGGAAACTTTAAATAACGCATATGGTTTAGTTACAAATAAAGATATTTTCGAAGTTTTTGATTTATATGAAAAAAACAATATAGAATTATTAATAAATAAAATAGATAGTTTAAATGTCAAAGGAGCTAATAGCGAAATATTATTAAAAAAAATGTTAGATTATTTATTACAAAGATTGATTGAGGCTAAAATATTAAATATTAACAACACGAACAATTTAGAAGAATTAATTGAAGATTTAGAAGAATGTTATCGCAAGAAAAATAAATATCTAATGATAAAAACTACTCTTCTTAAAAATATCAAACAAATTGATAAAATTCCTAAAAAAAACGAAATAATTAACGAGTTTGAGGATAAAATTATTTCCCGGGAAATAATTTTAGATGATATTCCCGAACAAATAAGTGTTGAAATACTAAATATAAGAATTAATAATTCGTTTGTCAACGCAAATTTAAATTTAAAAAAAGAGTTTATGAAAAAATGGGACGAATTAACGAATCACTTTTGTACTAATGGTGAAACAAAATATTTATCATTATTAAAAAATACAAAAGTCGAAGTTGTTTCTCCTACTAATGTATTATTATCGACCAAGAATTTTAGTAATAGTGTTTTATTTAATTCAATTTGCGATGAAATATCAGAAAAATGCCAAAAGATAATTGGGCCTGATATTAAAATAATATGTTTAGATGAAGAACAATGGAAAAAAGAAAAGAACAGGTATATTGAAACTAAAAAAGATAAAAAGTATAACTATATTAATGAACCAGAATCAAAGAATGATAGCAAAACTATAAACCTTGCTTCGAATATATTTGGTAAAGAGTTAATAGAAATAAAGTAAAGGAGAAATAATTATGAATATACAAAATTTAATGGCTCAAGCAAATAAAATTAAAAGAGATGTTGAAAAAAAACAAAACGAAATAGACAATATGACTTTTGAAGGAAATTCTCAATTCGTAAATATAACTATGTCAGGAAAAAGAGAAGTAAAAAAAATAGAACTAAAAAAAGAAATTATAAAAGATGAAGAAGACTTTGAAATGTTAGAAGATATGATTGTCATAGCTTTAAATGATGTTTTAGCAAAAATCGATAAGAAAACTGAAGAAGAATTAGGCGCTTATACGGGCGGATTAAATGGTTTATTTTAAGTATGATTTATCCTAAACCTTTAGAAGAACTAATATTATATTTTAAAAAACTACCTGGTGTTGGTGAGAAGTCTGCAGAAAGATTAGCATTGTCGGTTGTAAATTTTACTAATGAAGATAATGAAAAATTTTCTAATGCAATTAAAAAAGTTAATAAAAATTTACAAAAATGTAATATTTGTGCTAATTTAACAGATAATGAAACGTGTAATATTTGTGTTAACGAACATCGTGATCATAATCTAATATGTGTAGTAGAAGATTATAAAAGTATTTTTTTGTTTGAGAAAATCGGTAAGTTTAATGGGGTATATCATGTTTTAAATGGTTTAATATCACCGATTGATGGTATCAATCCCGAAGATATAAATTTAAATTCTTTAATATCTAGATGCCAAAAGAAAGATGATAATTTCGAATTGATACTAGCATTAAAACCGTCTATAGAAGGTGAAGCAACCTCGCTATATATCACCAAAGTATTAAAAAAACATAATATTAAGATTTCCAGATTATCTTATGGAATTCCGATGGGAGCAGAAATTGATTATTTAGATACATTAACGATTGAAAGGGCTATAAAAGATCGCCAAATAATATCATAATTATTTATTAAAAACATAATATTATTAGGTGAAATAAAATGATATTTAAAATAATCAAAAGAATCATATTTGCATTACTAATAATTTATAGTTTCGATTTATTTATTCGTAATTTAGACATTTTTATACCTTTAAATATTTATACAGTATCAGCAGTCAGCATTTTAGGTTTTCCCGGTTTAATTTCTTTAGCTTTATCGTTTTTCTTTTTATTATAAAGAGAGGTAAATATGAATTTGAATTTTTATAAGTATTTTAATCATTGTTTAAGTGTGGACAAGCTACCTCATGCTTTTTTAATTGAAAGTAATAATATTAAATTAACATTAAATAATATCATTGATGTTTTATTTGAAAGCAAACTAATAAATAGTATTGATGTAGAAAAGAATTTAAATTTGATATTAATAGAACCAAATAAAAACGAAATAAAAACTGAAGACATTCTTTTATTACAAGAAAGATATTCAACTATGCCTTTTTATAACAAATATAATATATATATCATAAAGAATGCCGAAAAATTAAATATATCGGCTGCCAATAAATTATTGAAATTTTTGGAAGAACCAGGTCAAAATATTATTGGTTTTCTTCTAACTGATTATAGCTTAGAAGTATTAGAAACGATAAAAAGTAGATGTCAGATTTTTTCAATTAAAGAGAAAGATTTAAATAATGATTTAAAAGATGATATTTCTTGCTTAATAAATTATATTTCTGGTAAAGAAAACATATATAAAGAAATTGAATTAAAAACTAGGTATAATAAATGTGAAAGAAAAGATTTAATACTACTTTTTGAAAGGTTATTAATAGAATATGAAAGGTTATTAACAAATGCATGTAACAATGTTACAAACATATCTAAAAATATATTTTTAATTGACAAAATATTGCGCTTGCTACGAAGTAATGTTAATATTGATTTAGTTTTAGACAAATTTTTTATAGAATTGAGGTAATTTATTTTGAATATATGTGGAGTGGTATTTAAAGATAACGGCAAAATTTACAATTTTTCAGCTGAAAATATTGAAGTAAATATAGATGATTATGTTATTGTAGAAACTGAAAAAGGAGAACAATTAGGAAAAGTAGTGTCACTGTCTTTAAATAATGGTAAATGGAATAAGCTAAAGAATGTTTTAAGAATCGCATCTAAAGCAGATTATAATAAACATCTAAAGAATTTAGCCGATGCTAAAACAGCTCTTATTGAAACTAGAAAAGAAATAGCTGATTTAGATTTAAAAATGCAAGTAATAGATTGTAATTACACCTTTGATCGTAAGCAATTATTGTTTAATTTTATTGCTGATGAAAGAGTGGATTTTAGAGAGTTAGTTAAAGTATTGGCTTCGAAATTCAAAACTAGAATAGAGTTGCACCAAATAGGAGTACGTGATAAATCAAAAGAAATCGGCGGAATTGGTCATTGCGGAAGAGCTTTATGTTGTTCAAAATTTTTGAATTATATGGAAACTATCTCGATTAATATGGCTAAGAATCAGAACATTGCCTTAAATCCTAATAAAATAAATGGGGCATGTGGCAGATTGCTATGCTGTTTATCTTATGAAGATGATACCTATACTGAATATCGAAAAGAAATGCTAAATATTGGAGATATTATAAAAATAGATGATAAAAAAGGAAAAGTTAGTGCGATTGATATATTAAATCAAAAATATATTATTAATATTGATGATGAAATTAAAGAAATAAGCGTAAACGATTTAAAAAAATAAAGAGTTATTATAATTAAAATTATTTCCCGGGAAATAATTTTATGTTTTAATAAATCATAAGGAGGCTGTATGAAATTAATTGTAGGTCTTGGAAATAAAGGCAAAGAATATGAAAATACAAGACATAATATTGGTTTTGAGATTATAAATGATTTTCTTGGTAATATCATATGGCAACAAAATTCATATGGTTATTATTATAAGGAAAAAAATATTATATACTTAAAACCCACAACATTTATGAATCTATCTGGAATAGCGGTTAATCACTTTGTTAAATACTATAAAATCAAACAAGAAGATATATTAATAATACATGATGATTTAGATATTAATATTGGACTTTTTAAAATAAAATATAATAGTTCTTCAGGCGGCCACAATGGTGTTCAATCTATTCTAAATAGTTTAAAGACATCAAAATTATTAAGAGTTAAAATTGGTATATTGAATAACAAAAAGATTGATTCTAGAGATTATGTATTAGGTATGTTTACAAAAAAAGAAAAAGAAACGATAAATCAAATAAAAGATAGTATTAATAATATAATAAATGATTTCATTTTAAATAAATCGCCAGAATATTTAATGAATAAATATAACCAGAGGAAATAATATATGGAGAATTTTTTTAAAAACATAGAAATATCTAATGTAGATAATATATGCGGTTTAACTGATGAATTAAAAGTAATATACATATATAATTATTTTCTTCAAAATAATAAAAATGTATTAGTTTTAACAAGTTCATTATATGAAGCAAATAAATATTACGAAAAAATGAAAACATATACAAAAAATGTTTTCTTTTTTCCTATGGATGATTTTTTAACCTCAGTTGCTATCTCAATATCTCCTGATTTTAAAGCTCAAAGATTACAAACTATAAATAATATCAATAACATAAAACCTTGTATTATAATTACAAATTTAATGGGTTTTTTAAAGTTTATTCCTAATAAAAACATGTATAATGAATCAATATTAAACCTATCGAAAGAAAAGGATATTAAACGAAATCATTTAATTGAATCTTTAGAATACTTGGGATATCATAGAGAAACTTTAGTAACTTCTACGGGAGAATATGCTGTTAGAGGATTTATTATTGATCTTTTCCCATTTAATTGCGAATATCCTATTCGAATAGAATTTTTTGGAGATAAAATAGAAAGTATAAGAGAATTTGATTTTAATACTCAACTTTCAATTAAGCCCCTTAATAATGTTGAAATTCTTCCTTACAAAGAAATAGTTTCAAATAAAAATTCATCTATTTACGATTATTTAGATAATCCCATAGTTTTTAATATTGATAGCGAATTAATAAATAATTCTTATAAACATCTGCATGAAGAAATTTTATATTATAAGGAAAATAATAATATAGATATTAATTATAAATATATGCATAACATTGATGATATTCATATAGTAAAAGCAATCAATATGAATAATATTGGATTAAATGAAAATAAAACCTTGAATTATTTATCATATAATATTGAAAAATTTAATAATAATCCAAAATTATTAAAAGATTTTGTTTTATCCTCTTTAAATAAAAATACAATAATTTTTGTGTCCAGTAACCAAAAATTTATTACTAAAATCGAAAATTTATTTGGTAATGTATTTTTTAATAAAATTGTGCCTAATAAAATTAATATAATAAAAGAAGATATTAATGAAAGCTTTATTATCGATAACAAAATATATATTAGTGAAAATGATTTTGATGAAAGTAAAAAAGAGAAAAAACCCGGTATTATAAAAGTCGGCACTAAGATAAAATCTTTTTCTGATATTAATAAAGGCGATTATGTTGTTCATCGAGATCACGGTATTGGTATATATAGTGGAGTTATTACTTTAAATGTAATGGGATATCAAAAAGATTATTTACTTATTAAATATCTCGGAAACGATAAAGTCTATGTTCCTGTTGAAAAAATTAACTCAATTTATAAATATGCTGATTACGATGGTGTTAAACCAAAATTAAATAAACTAGGAAGTGTAACTTGGGATAAAACTAAAAAAAGCGTTAAAGACAAAATTGCTGGTATATATGATGATTTATTAAAACTATATACTGATCGATTAAAAGAAAAAGTGGCACCTTATTTATCTTTTCCTGAAGAAATACAATTTAGTAAAGATTTTAAATATATCGAAACTCAAGATCAAATTAAATGTATTAATGAAATAGATGACGATTTAGCTAAAGATATCCCGATGGATCGATTATTATGTGGTGATGTTGGTTTTGGAAAAACTGAAGTTGCTTTCAGAAGTATTTTTAAAACTGTTATGAATGGTTATCAAGTCGCTTATTTGTGCCCAACAACCATTTTATCTAAGCAGCAATATGATGTTGCTATTAAAAGATTTGCTAATTTTCATTTAAATATAAAATTATTAAATAGATTTACTACTCCAAAAGAAGCAGATGGGATTTATAATGATTTAAAAGAAGGAAAAATTGATATAATATTTGGAACTCATCGTTTATTAAATAAAAATATTAGATTTTATGATTTAGGCCTTCTTATTATAGATGAAGAACAAAGATTCGGAGTTATGCAAAAGGAAAAAATTAAAGGAATTAAAAAGAATGTAAATGTTTTAACTTTATCAGCTACTCCTATACCTCGAACCTTAAAAATGTCAATGTCAGG
Source organism: uncultured Muribaculaceae bacterium (assembly GCA_964655835.1). Classification (GTDB taxonomy): domain Bacteria; phylum Bacillota_I; class Bacilli_A; order RF39; family UBA660; genus DUUS01. Next base: position 13,253 of record CAZZNR010000003.1, read on the forward strand.
ATTAAAGGATTTATCTATTTTAGATACTCCCCCTGAAAACAGATACCCCATTCAAACTTATGTTCTTGAGGAAAACGATATTTTAATTAAAGAAATTATATACAAAGAATTATCTAGAGATGGGCAAGTATTTTTACTTTATAATAACGTCAAAAGAATTGAAGAAATGCATAATAAAATTAAAAAATTAGTTCCTGATGCAAAAGTATGTTTTGCTCATGGCCAAATGAGGAAATCTCAATTAGAAACGATAATTGAGGATTTTGTATGGCACAAATATGATGTTCTTGTTTGCTCAACTATTATCGAAACAGGAATTGATATACCGAATGTAAATAGTTTAATTGTAATCGATGCCCAAAACTTTGGATTAAGTCAATTGTATCAACTTAGAGGTCGGGTAGGAAGAAGTAATAAAATCGCTTATTGCTACTTAATGTATAATAAAAACAAAGTATTAACCGAAACTTCAATTAAAAGATTAAAAGCAATAAAAGAATTTACTGAATTAGGTAGTGGGTATAAAATCGCTTTAAGAGATTTATCAATTAGAGGTGCTGGAGATTTATTAGGGAAAGAACAAGCTGGCTTTATTAATTCAATAGGGTATCATTTATATACCCAAATGATAAAAGAAGTGGTTGATGAAATAAAAGGTGAAGAAATCTTACATGAAGAGCAAAGACAACCATTATTAACAGTAGATACTCATATTTCTCAAGATTATATTCTTGATGAAAACATTCGTATTGAAATCCATAATTTAATAAATAAAATTGAAAATCTAGGTTCATTAAAAGAGATTAAATCAGAAATTGAAGATCGTTTTGGGACAATTGATAAAAAACTAGAAATATATATGTATGAAGAATGGTTTGAAAAAATGACCCAAAAATTAAAAATTAATAAATTAACTCAAACAAGAGAAAAAATCGAAATATTTTTACCTCCTGAATTATCATCTAAAATAAATGGTGAAAAACTATTTCTTCAAACTTATAATATTAATGAAAACTTTAAATTAAAATATCAAATGAAAAGTATTATTATTAGTTTAAAAATTACTGATAGTAAAAAACATTTTATATATGATTTAGTTAAATTATTATTAGCAATTGAGTCTCACATAGAATAAAAAGTAAAAAAGGATATATAATACAACTAAGTGGTGTATAAGATGAACGAAAACGGTTATATAAGAAAAATAGATGAATTAGGTAGAATTGTAATACCAAAAGAGTTAAGACAAAGATTAAAAATTAGAGAAGGGGAAAATTTAATAATAAATTGTTTTGATAAAAACATTAAATTATCGAAATTTTCATATGTAAAAAATAATGAGCATTTTATTAGAAAAATAGGTGATATCTTTAATCTAATTTTTAATTATAATATTATTATAGTAGACTTAGAAAAAATAATATTTAGTGATAAAGAATTAAAAAATAATAAAATTAATAATATATTTCGCGATTTATTGATTAATAATGAACAAAAGAAAGTAAATAAGCTTAAAATAAATAAAGATGTTTTATTAGAAGGCAGTATATATATTGAAACAATTATTGCTTCTTCTACTATTCTTGGAGCAGTAATAATATATACAACAAGTGATAAAGATTTATCTTTGTTTTCTAAGTTTATTGCCGGTGTTGTAAGCTCTCATATTGAGTTTATTTAATGGCAAAAATTACCATTAGTAATATAATGAAAATTATTATATAATTTTGATAAGGAAAGATATTTTTTTTAAAAAAAATAATCCATTTTGCTCCAAAGAGGATGTGCGAAAAAATGAATGAAAATGGTTACATTAGAAAAATTGATGAATTAGGTAGAATAGTTATACCTAAAGGATTAAGACAAAGGTTAAGAATTCAAGAAGGCGAAAACTTAATTGTCACATGCATTGATAAAAATATTAATGTGTCAAAGTATTCTTATATTGCAATTAATCAAAACTTTATCAAAAAAATCGGTGATTTGGCAAGTAGTTTATTTAAATATAATATAATAATTACTGATTTAGAAAATATTATTTATAGCAATAAGCCTATAAATAATTTTGAACTAAATTCCGAAGTATTTAATATATTTAATGATAATGAAAATAAAAAGATCGAAAAAATTAAAATTAATAACGAAATAATGTTAAATGGTAATATTTATTTAGCACCTATAATTGTAACTTCAACTACAACAGGTTTAATTATTGTATATTCATCAAATAATGAGGATTTGCATAAATTTTCTAAGTTTTTAGCAAAAGTTATTAGTACTCATATTGAAGTATTATAAAAAAATTCTATAAGATAAAACAATTATAATTTGGTTTTATCTTTTTTTATATTATAATATTAATAAGAAGGTGAATTAATGTATTCAGATACCCATTGTCATATTTTTTCTATCGATTATGATAATATAGATTATATTTTAAAAAATTTAGAAAAAAATAATATAAGAAGAATTATTATTAATGGATATAATTACGAAAGCAATAAAGAATTAATAAGTTTAATTAAAAAATATAAAAATGTTTATGGATCTTTAGGCATCCATCCTAATAATATTGAAGATTTTAACGAAAAAACGATAAATCTCATTAAAGAGAATCTTAATCATGAAAAAATCTTAGCAGTTGGTGAAATTGGATTAGATTATTATTGGAATAATAAAAATAAAGAAGAACAAATAAACCTTTTTAAAACTATGTTAGATTTAGCTTGTAATTATAATAAACCGGTTATAATACATAATAGACAATCTACTGATGATATAATCAGAATCTTAAAAAAATATAATAGACGAGGAATAATTCACTCTTTTTCGGGAAGCTATGAAACAGCCTTAGAATTTATTAAATTAAATTTTAAACTCGGAATAAATGGTATTTTAACATTTAAAAATAATAATTTATCTGAAGTTTTGAGCAAAGTACCAATTAGTAATATATTATTAGAAACGGATTCGCCTTATATAACCCCAGAACCTTATAGGGGCAAAAAAAATGAACCAAAATTTATTATTAATACGGCAAAAAAATTAAGCGAAGTATATCATTTGCCAGAAGAAAAATTATCCCAAGTTTTAGAAGAAAATTTATATTCTCTTTTTGACATTAAAGATTAAAAATGGTAAAATATTTTTAATGGTGAAATGATATGAAAAAAATGAATTTTAAAAATTTTAGTAAAATCATTAAAGCAATAATAATAGTTGGCTTTTTATTATCATGTAACCAAATATGTTTACCGATTGCTGAGAGTAAAATATCTAATGAAAATTTGAATAAAACATTAGACTTACATGCCATGGCTATAAAATATGACGAGATAGTTCATAATGATTTATATCTTCCGATAGATACTTATAATGGTGATTTAACTGGTTATGTAGCGGATTGCCCTTTGTGTGGCGGAACCCTTGGATGTACTGGCCAAAATGTGCTAATAAATCGTATTACAACATATGATGATATCGATTATGGTTCAGTCAGCATAGTTGCATCATCAAAAAACTTGCCATGTGGATCAATTATTCAATTTTCACTACCTAGTTTTTCAAATGAAAAAATAACAGCAATAGTTCTTGATAGAGGCGTAACGGGGACATCAATTGATTTATTAGTGGAAAATGAAGAAAAAGCCAAAACTCAAATTGGCAGAAAACAAATAAGTTATGATGTTTTAAGATTAGGATATGAAAGATAACAAATATCTTTTTTTTATGATAAGATAATGATATGGAAAAATTTAATTTTAAAAAAAGATATGGTCAAAACTTTTTACATGACGAAAACATTATAAACAAAATTATTAATGAAGTTAAAATAACCGATAAAGATTTAGTCATAGAAATTGGGGCCGGAAGCGGTAATTTAACATCAAAACTAATAAAATTAAATAGCAAATTAATAGTTTATGAAATTGATTTAGATACTAAAAAATACTTAGATAAGTTAACACCTAAAAACTTGGTTATTATATATGATGACTTTTTAAAAAGAAATTTAGAAAGAGATATTTGTAATTATAAATATGATAATTTATTTATAGTTGGAAATTTACCTTATTATATTACAACCCAAATTATTAAAAAGATTATTGAAAGCAACATTAAACCAAAAGAAATTATTTTTATGGTTCAAAAAGAAGTGGCCGATCGATTATCAGCTAAACCTGGTACTAAAGAATACGGCTATATAACTGTATACCTAAAGTATTATTATGAAATATTTAAAAAATTTAATGTTAGCAAAAAGTCTTTTATACCTGAACCAAAAGTTGATAGTTCAGTAATTAAATTGATACCAAATAATAGTTATAAAGTTTCTGATGAAACCCTATTCTTTCGATTGATAAAAGATTCTTTCCAATTTAAAAGGAAGACTTTATTAAACAATTTAAAAAACTATAGTAAAGAAAAAATTATAGAGGTTTTAATAAAAAACAATTTTAATACTAAAACCCGAGCTGAACAGCTTCCGATTGAAATATTCATCGAAATTACAAATGCTTTATAGCATTTTTTTTATT
>CAZZNR010000004.1:0-15530 GCA_964655835.1 uncultured Muribaculaceae bacterium
GCATTTCAAGTTTTTCTTTTACTTTAGTTTCATGACCACTATAAGTATTTACTACATACCATTCTTTTTCCATTAGCTTATTAACTCCTTAAACCATGCAAATATTATATCTAGGCCAAAAAAGTATAAACCAAAAGCAACGATAAAAATAATAGTTGCAATACTATATTTTAACATTTCATTTCTACCTGGCCATCTGACTTTTTTCATTTCTTCTCTAATTTCTTTAAAAAGACTATCTTTTGGTTTGGTAGAACTTTTTTCACTTTTAGATTTAGAAGTTTTTTTTGTACTTTGAATCTTATTCATAATATCACCTCATTTTTTTCAAAATAAAAACACCTCTGTGCTTAAAAGTAATATAACATATCCTTTAAAGGTATGCAAGATGTTTTTATAATAAATCTCTAATTTTGGAACGAACTCTTTGAATTGTATTATCAATTTGTTTAGGTTCGCGATGTAAAATCTTAGCAATATCTTGATAACTGAACCCATTAATTAATAATTTATATACTTCATGTTCTAAAGGGGATAAAATGCCATTTATTTTAGCAACCAATTCATTATATGCTTCCAATCCTTGAACTTTAATAAAAGGATCGGAATTAGGATCCCCAATTATATCTTTTAAAGGCTTATTAAACGATTCATATTCATAATCTAAACTATAGTTTTGATTATTTTTTTTATTTTTAATAGTATCAGCTTTTCGAATACAATTTTGAATTTTTCTTTCAATAACTAAAGATATAAAAGTCGGAATAGAAGCTTCTTTCTCACTTGAATAACTAACTAAAGCATCAGTAAACGCTAACATTGCTTCTTGTCTTACTTCAGCTTGATCCATTCCTAAAACATAGAATACTTTTTTATATTTTGACATAATAATATCGATTATATATTTGTACTTATTATATAACATATCTTTAGCTTCTTCATTATTTTCATTAACTAAATGAACTAATTCTACGTCATTATACTCCAATATTATCACCTACTCCATATAATAATATCCCGGCAGCTACCGAAGCATTTAAACTATTTATTTCACCTTTCATCGGTATTTTGATAATAAAATCACAATTTTCTTTTACTAATTTACTTAAACCAAAACCTTCACTACCAATAATTAAGCATACTTTATCACTATAAGATATTTCTTGATAATTCTGACCATCGGTATCAGCTGCATAGATAAAAAAACCTTTATTTTTTAATTTATCGATGGCTTGAACCAAATTATTAACCATTATAATATTAATATGATTTAAAGCTCCACTACTCGTTTTCATTACAGTTTCATTAACATGAACAGAGCGATCCTTAGGAATAATTATATTTTTAATGCCACGAGCTTCGCATGTTCTTATAATGGCTCCAAAATTATGAGGATCTTCAAGATGATCAAGCATTAAAACAAGCTTATCTTCTTTGATATCATCAATTAAACCATAACTATATTCATGAATATCTACAATAATACCTTGGTGATTTCTAGCCATTTTATCCATAGCTTTAATATCAGTCAAAGTATATTTTAGATTATTATTTTTAATTTTGGTTAGTATTTCCTGATTATTTAGATTCTTGGCTAAATAAATTTTTCTGATTTTTTTAATATCTAATTCATTAAAAACATTTTTTCCCCAAACTAACATAACTCACCTACAATTTTTTCCATAATTTCTTTAAATCGATTTTTATTATTAATATATAAATAACCTAATAAACATTCTAATCCAGTTGCTTTTTTATAAGTAATAATATCGCTATTTTTACTTTTGTGACTTGAAGCATTTCTTCCTCTTTTTATTATCTTTTGCTCTTCTTCAGTAAAAATATTTAAATTCTCTAAATGCTCTAATATGCATCTTTGGCTTTTAGCACTTACATAATTTAAGCTAGCATTTTGAAGATCATTGACATTTGTTAATCCCGTATTAATTAAATGCTCTCTAATATATAATTCATAAGCCGCATCACCTAAATATGCTAAGACTAAATTATTCATATAACACCCGCAAAAAATATAACATATATTAAGTTAAATGTAAAATAACAAATCTAAATTTTCTGTTAATAAAAAAGTGTAATTTTTTTACACTATTTTATTATTATATAAGGATCATTAATGCTACCGGTTCCCCTTACCTTAACATCATCTTTTATATTTATAACAGGGCGTAAGCCAGCTATGTTACTAACATCATTATTTACTAATGAACCAGTTGCAGATACATAAAATGTACTGGCTTTATCAGAAAAACTATCAGGGCTTAAAGTCCACCAAGGATAATCAGTTTTTAAATAATTTGTTGAGTTATCTAAATTATAAACCAATCCCGCAAATGATACTTCGTCAGCATTTAATAAACCGATTGGATATTTTATTAGAAGGTTTTCATCAGATAATAAAAATTGATCATTTACCGAAGGACATTTTAAGTTTGGATTTTTATTAGTAACTAAGCGGTAGTTTGCGGCATAAATAGTATTTTCGGTTCCAAAGCCTAAACCCGTTTCTTCTTCACTTATTTCACTTAATAATCTTCGGTCATTACAAAACATGGTATTTACTATAAATGGTTCATAATCATTTTCTAAAAAATTATTTTCATACCAAGTATCTAAAGCAACTTTTATCGTACTATTTAACTCATTTTTTACAGCATTTTCTCTTGTATCTGATAATGGGCCATACATATATCCTAAGTACTTATTATCATCATTATTTTTATTAAAAGCTGAATTGATAATTTCTTCATTAAGAGTTAAACATATATCATCTAGACATTTTCCTTCATAGATTAACCTAATTGTTTCATCACCATTGATTCTTACTATCTTCCATTTCATTCCGGCAAAGATTAAATTATTATTAAGGTAATTTTTGGTTCCTCTAAAATAATAACTATAACCATCATTATCAACTGTTTTATATAAATTATTTTCTTCTAAAGTATTAATATTATTAAAAGTATCTAGTGGGGCTTCTTCAATATTAGCTAATCCGTTATATTGAGTTAAGATATTGGCAGTTAAAAAGTCATCTAAATATTCTTTTACAATTAAATCTTTTAATTCTAATGTGTTATGAACATAACCTGAATTAATTCCTAATTTAATATATTGCGTATTTTCAGTATTATTTTTAATTACTAATCTAATTGATTTATTTGCATTAGCTTCAATAATGCCACTTATTTCATCAGTTGATAGAGAACTATATAACACTTCTAAGCCATCCAAATTTGCATGGAATTCATTACATTTACTGTCAGTACACAATTCATATATCACTTCATATTTAGTATCATATGTTTCTAAAGATTGAATATTTAATTCAATTGATTTTTCTTTATTAGCATTTATTTCGTAGATCAAACCAGAATAGCCATTTATATTAAGCGAATAAGTAATGTTTGCTACTTTTGTATTAATAAATTCATTAACATTATTGCTTGAAAAAGCTCCAAATGCAATATTAAAGGTGACACCTAAAAGGACTATTATTAATATAATAGTTAAATATATAAAGCGTCTTGTTTTAATCATCGGTTTAATTAAATCCTTTACTTTTTTCATTTAATCATGTCCCTACTATTAAAATTATATGCTATTTTCATATGCTTTTCAACTTTTTTAATCTTTAATTACTATTTTTAATAAAAATTGACATTATCAACATTGTTTTTATCATTATATAAATCTTCAAATTTACTTTTTTTACTGTTTATGGTTAAAATTATTATACCAATAATAATCATTATTATCGATACAATTTGAGCGATTTTGAATCCACCTAACAATAAAGCATCAGTGCGACTAATTTCTATAAAAAATCTTATAACGCCATAGCCAATTAAATATAAACCGGTTAAGGTCCCTACTTTAATATATTTTCCTCTTCTTATAATAATAAAAATAATAAATAAAATAAAACAGGCGATTGATTCATAGAAAAAAGTTGGAGTATAATAAACCCCTTCAATATTCATTCCTTCAATAACAAAGTCAGGAACAAATAAACTTTTTAAATGCTGAGCTGTGGTAGCTATCCCATGAGCTTCACTATTAAAAAAATTACCCCATCTTCCAATAGCTTGCCCTAACAATAATGGTACAGTAACAAAATCTAAATACCTGATAACTCTAACCTCATATTTTTTGCAATATACTAATACCGTAAAAAAACCAGCTAGAATTCCACCATGAATCGCTAAACCACCTTCCCATATTTTATATATTTCATTTAAATGATTACCAAAATAATCCCAATTAAAAATTATATAGTAAAATCTTGCTCCAATAAGGCCAAATATAATAGCCCAAAAAGCCATATTGAAAATAAATTCCCCTTTAACTTTAAATTTTAATCCTTCTCTTTGGAATAAAGTAATACCTATTATAACAGCAATTACCAAAATAATAGAATACCATCTTATTTCAAAACCGCCAATTGTTAATAATACGGGATTCATTGTTTACTCCTAACTATTTGTTTTGTAATTGTAACATCTAAAATCAAATTCATAATAGAAATAAAGATGGCGATAAAAAATGGCACAATCCATCCTTCAACAACAAAATTACTGCCAATAATTAAACTAGTGATTTTTAATATTATGACATTAACAAAAGGATAAAATAAACCTAAAGTAATTACCGTAATTGGTAAAGTAAGAATTTTAATAAAAGGTTTAATCGTCAGATCTAATATCATAATTATTAAAGCCGCGATTAAAGCATATAAAAAACTACCCACAAAGAATCCCTTAAAAATACTTGCTGCCATTAATAAAACTAAAGCATTAATTAATAACTTTAATCCTAATTCAATATATAACCATTTTGAGTCTTTATATTCAGTATATATTAACATCTATCATCACCATCATTAGTATATAATTTTTTAGCCATTTTTTCAACGAAATATCTTATTTAAATCAAACTAATCTTTTTTTTAAAAAATGACCAGTATAAGAACTTTTTACTTTAGTTAATTCTTCAGGAGTACCAGTTGCGACTACTTTTCCACCGTCATCTCCCCCATTCGGACCTAAATCAATAATATAGTCAGCTGTTTTAATTACATCTAAATTATGCTCAATAACGATAACAGTATCCCCATTATTAACAATTCGATTTAAAATTAATAATAATTTTTTAATATCATCAGTATGAAGCCCAGTTGTTGGCTCATCGAGAATAAAAATACCCTTACCGGTTGGCTTTTTTTGTAATTCTTTGGCTAGTTTTATTCTCCCGGCTTCTCCCCCCGATAAAGTAGGAGCAGATTGCCCCAATTTAAGATATCCTAAACCAACATCTATTAACATTTGTAATTTATTTTTTATTTTAGCTGAAAATTCAAAGAATACAATTGCTTCACTAACTCTCATTTCAAGGATATCAGCGATAGTTTTACCTTTGAATTTGACTTCTAAAGTTTCACTATTATATCTTGAGCCTTTGCAAATATCACAAGGGACATAAACATCAGGTAAAAAATGCATTTCAATTTTTTTGACCCCATCGCCCCAACAGGCTTCACATCTACCCCCTTTAACATTAAAGGAGAATCGCCCTTTTTTATAACCTCTCATTTTTGATTCTTTAGTTTCAGTAAAAACATCTCTTATATCATCAAAAACACCAACATAAGTAGCTGGATTACTACGAGGAGTTCGACCAATTGGATCTTGGGAAATATCAACTACCTTATCAATATATTTTAACCCTTTTAAAAATTTATGCTTACCAGGCAAAATAGTACTGCCATAAACAGATGATCTTAATGCTGGTAATAAAATATCAGTTATTAATGAACTTTTACCTGAACCAGATACTCCAGTTACGCAAGTAAAGGTACCTAATGGGATTTTCACATCAATATTCTTTAAATTATTTTCTTTAGCTCCATATATTTCAACAAAATTACCATTTCCTTGGCGTCTCTTTTTGGGAACTTCAATTTTTATTTTACCGCTTAAATATTGACCAGTAATACTTTTATTATTTTGCATTATTTCTTGGGGAGTGCCAGCACCTACAACATGACCTCCTTGATCACCTGGACCAGGTCCAATATCAATTAAGTAATCAGCCGCTAACATGGTATCTTCATCATGTTCAACGACAATTAAAGTATTACCTAGATCTCTCATTTTTTTAAGCGAGTTAATTAAACTATTATTATCTTTTTGGTGAAGCCCAATACTTGGTTCATCAAGAACATACAAAACCCCGCTTAATCGACTTCCTATTTGAGTAGCTAGTCTAATTCTTTGACTTTCCCCACCCGATAAAGTAGTTGCCGTTCTAGCTAAAGTTAAATAATTAAGCCCCACATTATCTAAAAAAGTTAATCTACTATTAATTTCTTTTAATATTAGTTTACTAATACTTTGTTGTTCACTAGTTAGTTTTAATTTATCTAAAAAAGTTAAGAGATCTTTTACTGAAAGACTAGTTACTTCATAAATATTCTTTTGGCCAACTTTGACGCATAAAACACTGTCATCAAGTCTAGCTCCATGACATTTAGGACAAGCTGAATCTACCATAAATGAATTGATATATTCTCTAATCCAGCCACTACTGGTTTCTAAATATCTGCGTTCTAAATTAGTTATTATGCCTTCATAAGTATCTTTTGCGAACCTTTTATTACCATTTTTACTAGTATATTCATATTCAAGTTCGACATCAGTACCATAAAAAATTATTTCTACTTCTTCTTTAGTTAAATCTTTAAAAGGTTTATTTAAATCTATTTTAAAATGTTTAGATACGGTTAAAATGTTAGTCATATAAATATTTCCATCTAAACTAAAGCCTTTAATAGCGCCCCCTAAAATACTTTTGGTTTTATCTGGTACGAGTAAATCTAATGAGATGTTTTGTTTGACTCCTAATCCTTTACATTCTGGGCAGGCTCCATAAGGAGCATTAAATGAAAATAAACGCGGTTCAAGTTCAGGTAAAGAGAAATTACAATGAGGGCAAGCATAATGCTCGCTCATAACTATCGTTTGTTTTTCTATTTCATTAACTATTACTTTACCATCGGCAAGGGAAGTACTAGTTTCAATTGCTTCAAAAATTCTACTTCTTTCACTTGAATCAACTTCAATTCGATCGATGACTACTTCAATATTCGTTTTTTTATTTTTATCAAGTTTAATATCATCACTTAAATCATGAGTTTTTCCGTTAATTTTTACTCTGGTATAACCCCCCTTACGTAAGTTATCAAATAAGGTTTGATGAGTTCCTTTATCGCCATATGCAACAGGGGCTAATATTTCTACTCGAGAACCTGTTTCTAAGCTTAATACTTTATTAGTCATTTCCTCAATACTTTGACTTTTTATAGGCTTTTTATGAATAGGACAGTAAGGAATCCCAATTCGGGCAAATAACAATCTTAAATAATCATAGATTTCAGTTACAGTGCCAACTGTACTGCGAGGATTTTTATTAGTACTTTTTTGATCAATTGCAATACTCGGACTTAAACCTTCAATAGAGTCAACATCTGCTTTATCAGAATTACCTAAAAACTGTCTGGCATATGCACTTAAACTTTCCATATACCTTCTTTGACCTTCAGCATATATAGTATCAAAAGCTAAACTACTTTTACCCGAACCTGATACGCCAGTCATGACAATTAATTTATCTTTAGGAATAGTAATATCAATATTTTTTAAGTTATTTTCGCGAGCCCCTTTGATAATAATTTCGTTCATAATATAGTCCTTTCTTGTCAAATTCGATTATACTCAAACAAGCGTACGATGTCAAGTTTAAATATACAAAATTAGTATGCTTAAATTAAATAAAAATATCATAAAAAAAGACACTTAGTGTCTTATGATCCGAAAACAATATATTTGGCTTTTATAAAAGGGTTATTGCCATTTATGGAAATATATTCTCCATAAACGGTAATTAAGTCACCTTCAATAAATCCTATTTCATATTTTTTATCAGTATATTCAAATGTTATTAATTGTTTACTAGTTCCTTCAAATAAATTAGCATCCAAAGTGACATTCATAACATTACCGTAAGAAACATCGACTCCTTCAACTTTTAAAACTTTCCCAATAATTTTAACATTAGTACCTTTATAAATATTTGGTTTTCTTACTAAATCTTCATAAGATAATAATTTACAATTTAATTTATAAGTTTCAGCAGAAACTTGGTTTTCATAATACTTATTTAAAAAGTGAGTTCCAATAATAGAGAGTAATAAAATGATAGCTAAAACAACAATTACAATCTTACCTAGATTGTCTTTTTGATTTTTATGGCAAAAAGGACAAATAACTAATTCTTTTTCAAAAAATTTGTGACAATGCTTACATTTATTAGCTGAAACATTATCTAAAAAAACAATATCCTTTTTAGGTTCAATTATTTTAGCTTTTAGATTTTTATTAATAACTTTTTTAGGAATAACTTTTCTATTATTATTTTTTTTAATAGGAGTTGATGCCTTTTTAGTTTTTACTGAAACCGTTTTATTAGTTTTTTTAACCGGGTTAAGTTTTTGTTCATTTTTACTCATATAATAACCTCTATTCTCTATAATTATAATATATTTATATTATTTAATCAAATTATTTATATTCAAAAATGTATTTAGTTTTTTTATCGTATGAATATAAAGTTGTTTTCTTATTAAGTAAAATTATATTGGCAGTATTAGGTTCTGATTCATCCATTGTATTATCATAATTTGAACCCCATAAATATTTTGTATCTATTTTCACAAAATCTTCATCAACATTAGTAATAACTACTTCTAATTTACATTCTTTATTTCCTTTAGCAAAAATAAAGTCTAAGTTAGTATATACTTCATATTCTTCTGAAACATTCTTACATTTAATATATAATTTTTTATTATCATTATCAGGTGTACTGTTATAAAAAAAGAAAAAACCAATAATAATAACTATTAATAACGGAATAATAAATTGCCAAAAATTTTTCATAATAAAACCTACCTTATTTAATTTATTATAACATGAAATGATATAGTAAACTATAAAATTATATTCTTAGGAAATTGCTAATCTATATTGTATATAACTAAAATAACAAATTTACTAATGAAAGTAAATATGTTATAATTTAATAGTTTTTTGAGGGGCATATGAAAAAAATCAAAAGAAAAGATTATTTATATATTGGAATATTAGTTTTATTTATTTTAGGATTTGTTTTATATCTAAGATATAAAGGTTTTTTATTTGGTTCAAACATGGACTGGATAAGTCAACATGTTACTATTCCTGAATATTTTCGTTTATTATTTTATGAAACAAAAGAATTTATTCCTCAATTTAATATGAATTTAGGGTTAGGCCAAAATATTTTCAATTTTTCTTATTATGGTTTATTTAGTCCTTATATTTTAATATCTTATTTACTGCCTTTTATTAAAATGATTGATTATATCCAAATAGTCACAATATTAAGTGTAATAGCTAGTGTAATATTATTGTATCGTTGGATCTATTCTAAATATGATTCCAAAGTTGCCCTTCTTTCAACAATTATTTTTATGTTATCAGGTCCATTATTATTTCATGCTCACCGTCATATTATATTTATAAATTATCTTCCTTTTTTAATTGGGATTCTTATTCTTATAGATATTTATTTTATTAAAAAGAAAAGAATACTATTAATTTTAAGTGTCTTTTTACTAATTATGAGCAGTTTTTATTTTAGTATATCTAGCCTTGTTGTAATTGGTATTTATACTTTATATAAAATATTACAAGATAATAAAAAGCTCAACCTAAAAAGTTTTAAACCTTTAGGGAAAATAATCTTTTATACTACGATTGGAATATTATTATCCAGCATAATAATGATTCCAACTATTTATGCTTTATATATTGGCCGAAGTGACACTTCAGTTGTAATTAATCTATTTAATTTATTTATTCCTGAGTTAAATTATAAAATAACTTATTATTATTCTTACTCTCTGGGCCTTACTTTTATTTATTTAGTATCTCTAATTTATGCTTTTGTTAATAAACAAAAAGAAAATATTTTTTTAAGCATTATTTTAATTTTATGCATGTTATTTCCGATAATAAGTTATATTCTTAATTTTGGGATGTATGTTGATGGAAAATGTTTTATTCCTTTCTTGCCACTGGCTATAATTATGATTAGTAATTTTTTAAATGATTTATTTAAAAATAAAGTAAATCTAAAAAAATTATTACTTTATTTAATTCCGGTCATAGTTATCATGTTAGTAAGTGCTGGAGATTATAATCTAAGGCAATTATTAATGGCCGATATTTTATTAATTATTTTGTTTTTACTACTAATTATGATAATAAAGCGTCCTAAAATTATTTTTATTCCCATTATATTGATTAGTTTAATATCATTTGGGATATTGAATTCAACTGATAGTTATGTAACTATTAATGAAGCTAAATTACTTAATAACCATTCTTATCAAGAATTATTAAAGAATGTAAATAAAGAGAATTTATACCGCACTTCAATCGACTCATCATTATTAAATCAAGTAAATAAAATTTATGATATTAATCAATATTCATCAAGTATTTATTCTTCAATTTCGAATCAAAACTATTTAACTTTAGTAAGAGATCAATTTCAAAATGAAATAATTAATAAAGATTATGCAACGGTTACCCAATCAGCTAATATATTATTTAATTTTTATACCGCAACTAAATATTTAATTACTGATAAAGAACCTTTAATGGGTTATAAAAAAGTTGCTCAAGCCAAAAATTTAACTCTATATGAAAATAAAGATGTTCTTCCAATTGGCTACTCTAGTTCAAAAGTTATGAGTTTAAGAGAATTCGATACTTTGGAGTATCCTTATAAGATGGATGCCCTTCTTAATTATATTATTATTAATAAAAGTTTAAATAATGTTTATCAATCAAATATTGATATATTAAAAAATAATATTACTATAAATCATTCTAAAAATTTAAAATATGAACTAACTAGTGATAATTACTTAAAGATTAAATCCTCAAATAAAGGCTATCTTAATTTAAACTTTAATGAAGAAATAAATAATAAAATATTAATTATCCAGTTTAAAATGAATAAAGAAAAAAGTGGTACTATTTGTAGTACAGATATAACTATTAACAATATAACAAATTCATTATCATGTTCAAACTGGAAATACCATAATAATAATTATACTTTTGAATATGTCATATCAAAAGATCAACCGTTTAATAATTTAGATGTTTATTTTACGAAAGGAAAGTATGAATTAAGTGATTTAAAACTATATACCATAAATTATGATGATTTAAAAAGTATTAAACCAAATATTTCGGCTTTTAATATCGATAAAGAAAAATCAACTTCAAACTCGATTTATGGTACTATAAATGTTAAAGAAGATGGCTACTTTAAATTAACCGTTCCTCATGAAACAAAAGGTTTTAAAGCATTTGTAGACGGAGAAAGAGTTTTAAGATTAAAAGTTGATAATTCCTTAATCGGCTTTGAAATAGAAAAAGGAAATCATACAATTGAGATAATCTATGATTCACCTTTCTATATACAAGGTCTAATAATTTCTTTATTAGGTATGATATTATTTTTAGGAGTTATATTTTACGATAAAATTGCCAAACCCTTAAATAACCTATATCAAAAATTAATAATTATTCTTGCTAAAGCTTATCGAAAAGGATCTATTTTCTTAATTAATAATAGAGGCTATACTTATTTATTCTTTTCAATGTTAATTCTTGATTTAGCTCTTAGGATATTTTATTTTAATACTATAAATTTTTATGGTTGGTATCGTTTAGTACCTAACTTATTTTCAATTTTATGGATTAGTTTTATCTTATTATTAACCTATAATTTTAAATCAAAGATAGGTAAAACAATATATTTATTTTCTTACCTATTTTCAGTATTACTATTTATCGTTCATGCCATTTATTATTCTTATTTTAATATCTATTTTGACTGGGGTGTCATTACTCTAGCAGGTGAAGGAACGGCTTATCTTGATTCAGTGTTACTCAATATTAAAATATGGGTAATCATAACCGTCATTATTAGTATCTATTTGACCATTAAAGGTTTAAGATTAATTCATTTTAATCATCAGATTGAACCATTTAAAATAATTAAGGTTTTAAGTATATTGTTAATCTGCTATCTTTGTTTACCTTTTTTATTAGGAAACGTTAGAGAAAGTGTTGAATGGGATGATTGGCGTAATCCCCGAAGTATTTATAAATCATTTAATGATAATAATAAAAGTATGATGATTTCAGGAATGTATCAATATAATATCCGAAACTTCTATGTTAACTTTATTAGAAATTCTGAAAAATTAAAGGTCGAAGAAAAAAGACTATTAAAAGATAATTTTGCCCAATCAAAACCAGGAAACAATAATAAATATACTGGAATATTTAAAAATAAAAATTTAATTTTAATTCAATTAGAAAGTATTGATGATTTTCTTCTAAATAAAAAAATGATGCCAACTACTTATAAAATGATGAAAAATTCTCTTAATTTTACCAATCATTACTCTTTTACTTCAGGCGGCGGTTCAACTTTTAATTCTGAATTTATGGTTAATACGGGATATTCATCAGCTTATTATTATAATCAAAGTGCTTATTCTTTTAGTCGTAATAACTATGATTATTCCCTACCTAATTTATTAAGAAAAGAAGGCTATAAATCCAATGCTTTTCACATGAATACTGGTGAATATTATTCTCGTTATGTTAATTATAAAAGTTTTGGTTTTGATAATTATTATGGTCTAAAAGATATGGTGCAGTATAATAACAATACTAATTATTGGTTAGATCGAGAATTAATCCTTAATAAAGAATTTAATAAATTATTATTTAATAGCAAAGAATTAACTATGTCCTTTATTATAACCTATTCAGCTCATATGCCTTATAAAGCAACCAAAGGTACATGTAGCATGTTAACTCAAGAAGAAGGCTTAACCGAATATGAATGTTTAAAATTACAAGCTCAAGAAACTGATTATTTTATGGCTTTATTACTTGAACAATTAGAAAGTAATAACCTGATAGATAATACGGTTATCGTTGCTTTTGCTGATCATTATCTATATACTTTGGAAGACAAATCTTTACTTAATAAATATAAAAAAACGACTAATAATTTGATTAATAAAACCCCTTTCTTTATCTGGGGTAATGGCGATTATCAAAAAACTATTAAAAAAGTTAGCTCCCAACTTGATATTTTACCAACATTATTAAATTTATTTGGCGTCCCTTATTATAAAAATTATTATATCGGAAATGATATTTTAGATTCTTCTTATCAAGAATTAATCTTCTTTCCTGATGGAAGCTGGTATGATGGTAAAACTTATGTTGCCAATGGCGAATATCAATTTGGAAGAAAAATTAATTCGCAAAAATTAAATGAAAAAAATATAATCGTGAAAAGAAGAATGACTTTAAATGATGCCGTTATGAAATCTAATTATTTTCATACTTTACTAAAAAATGATGTAAATTAATATTTATATCATTTTTTATTTCTTTATTAATAATATAATTTATTGTATAATTTATGAATAAGGAGGGGCTATGAAAAACTTAAAGAAAAAATTAAAAAAGACTAATAAATATTATCGTTTTTATTTTTATACAATTTTGGTTTTATTTTTAATCAGTATAATTCTAATTTCCCAAGGCCTACTTCTATTAAGCGGGATTGAATCATTTATTCGTTATGCCCTAATTTTAACCCTTATTATAGCTTTAACTGGTTATACAATTGGTAATTTTGTTTTTTTAATTTTAAAAAAACATATATGGATAATTATTACAGGAATTATTGTTATTATATTTAGTGTTATAAATGGTTTAGGTTTTTATTATATTAATAAAACCTATAGTTTTATTGATAATATTAATAAAGATGAAATAACCTATACGACCAATTTAATTTCTTTAAAAGATAATAATAAAATAACTAAGGTTGGAATGATATCTAATGAGGAAGATGTTGAAGGTTATATTTTACCAAAAGAATATATTGAAAATAAAAATAAGAAATATGAATTAATCTTTTACGATGATTATATTAACTTAATTAATGATTTATATACTAATAATATTGATGGTTTATTCATAACTAGTAATTATATTCTGATGTATAATAATGAATTTAATACTATAAAAGATGATACTAAAATAATCGATAGTTATAGTAAAGTATTAAAAAATCAAGATTTAATCGCGGGCACTAACAAGCCAGTTACTGAACCATTTACGGTCTTATTATTAGGCGTTGATTCGCAATATGATGGTTTAGCTCAAAATGCCTCATTTAATGGTGATGCTTTAATGTTAATTAGTTTTAATCCTAAAACATTAAGCGCTGTGATGTTTAGTATCCCCCGTGATACTCATGTCCCGATAGCATGTAACAATAATCGCGAATATAAAATTAATTCAGCCGCGGGATATGGAACTAAATGTATGATTGATACAATCGAAAACTTAACCAAAATTGATATCGATTATTATGTTAAAATGAATTTTAAAGGGGTAGTTGATTTAGTAGAGGCTTTAGGCGGAATTTATGTAGATGTTCCAAAACCAGATATTAAATCAGAATATTGTCTTGAAGATAGTAATCGAATTCCCCGTAATATTTGTCTTACCGAAGGACCACAAGTCTTAAATGGGGAAAAAGCTTTAGCTCTTTCTAGAGTTAGAAAAGCATTTATTATAAGTGATTTTAAAAGAGTTCAAAATCAACAATTAGTAATGAAAGCAATCTTAGTTAAAGCTAAATCAATTCGTAATATCAACGATTTTCATAAAGTACTTAAAGCCGTAAGTAAAAACTTAGATACTAATATTCAAACTAAAGAAATGTTAAATTTCTATAATGTAGGTAAATCTTTATTATTTAAAAATCATTTCAACGAAAATGAATTTATTGATATTCAAAAAACATATTTATCTTGTTATAGTCTTAATATTAACGGAAGTAGTACGATACAGTATTATGAACAAAGTTTAAACGATATAACTAAAGCAATGCGAGTTAATTTAGAACTTGAAAAACCAGAAATAATTAAAACCTTCTTTTTTTCAGTAAATGAGATATATGAAGAAGAAATCGTTGGCCAAAATTATTATAATGAGAAAAGAAAAGAAACCTTACCTAACTTTGTAGGAAAAAGTTATAGTTATTTAAACGAATGGAACAATACAAGAAATTTAAATATTATGGTTGATAAAGAAAAAAGCAATATATGCATTCAAAATGAAATACTTAAACAAAGTATTAAACCGACAACCCTTATTTCGAACATTGATACTTTAACAGTTACCATATGTGATAATATTATTGAAGAAAAAACTACCTCAACAACTAAGCCTATCGTCAAACAACCAGAAGATGAAGTAGACGATGTTATTGAAGATATTATTGAATAAAAA
>CAZZNR010000005.1:0-14829 GCA_964655835.1 uncultured Muribaculaceae bacterium
CCCAACAAGTAAAATAATAGTTGGTCCATTTTCAGCTAAATTAATCTTATCGGTTAAAGATTCTCCTTCAACATAAATCATAAATAACTCATCTACAATTACTTCTTGTAAAAATTTAGCATTAGTAATATTTTCTTGTTTGACTCTTTTTTTAAGTCGCTCTAAGAAATCCTCAACTGTTCTTACTCCAATATCAGCTTTAATTAATATTTTTTGTAATTCTTCATAGTAATCATCAGTAACTTTATTAAATTTTATACCAAGTAAAGAAAGTTGACTGACAAATTCTTTTCTGGTTTTTTCTAAACCTTTATCATATGAGTCAATATGATTTTTCTTATTAAAAGTTTTTTTTAATTTATTAAATAGGCCCATAAATCCTCCTTCTAGTTACATTGAACTTCTAATAACTCAACTTTTATTTTGGTATTTTCTAAGCTTACTTTTATTTCACCATTTGGGTCACATTTACTTGCTTTATCAGTAAAATAACCCTTATCTTTTAAAAAACCAATAGTAACAGGAATTCCTTCATCCGTTGTCAATTTTTCTTTAGCATCTATGCAAGTAATAGCTTCTGATTCAGGTAATTCTATGATATCTTCAGTATTACACATAAATATTTCTTGACCATATAATTTAGCTGCTTCTTCAATATTTTTTTCCATTAGCGAAGATATTTGGGTTTTGGAATTTTTCAAAATATTATTTATTGAGGGAATTGCAATAATCATTAATATGGCAATAATTGTAATAGCAACAATTACTTCTATTAAACTAAATCCTTTATTATTTTTCATTTTGACTCCTTTTTTGAAAATAGACAACCACAATAATCTTGTCTATAAATATTATATTTTTTAGATAATTCAATACTTCTTTTATAACCATCTTCTTTTTTAAAATCAGATATTAAATATAAAATATTATTGTCTTTACCTATTTTTATTCCTAATTCATTAATTATTTTGCTATTTTTATAAGGACTGACGGTTAAAGTTGTAGTAAATAAAGGAAATTCTTGTTCTTTAGCTATTTTAGCCGTTTTATTTAATCTTAATTCATAACATAAAAGACATCTTTTACCGTTTTCTGGTTCTTTTTCATAACCTGAGATAATTGGTCGATATTCTTCATTTAAATAATCAATGTCTAAATACTTAACTTTAAATACATTTAATAACTTTAATTGTTCTTCTTTTCTTTTTTGATATTCTTCGATCGGCTCAATATTAGGATTATAAAAAAGAACGGTGATATCAAAATAGGGTGACAACTTTTCTATCACACTTGATGAACAAGGTCCACAACAACTATGTAGTAAAAGTTTTTTCCCCTTGTTTAAACTAATTATTTTTTGCATTTCTTGAACATAATTCATTGTTTGCTCCTAATAAGGGATAAAAACAAAATTTTCGTAATTACCACTATCTAAATTTAAAGTACCTTTTTTATCTTTCAAGCTAGCATATATTTCGCGGTATTTGCTTAAATTGCGACACTTTTCAGGATTAGTAATAACTTTATTACCATCATTCATATATAAGGTAAAGCTAGTTTCATCTATTGATGTTCCTTCAGCACTTTGCTTAGGGGAATACTCTATTTCACTAATAAGACTAATTATACCCATATCTAATTTACCTAAAGTAAGGGTAAAATCCTTTAAGATATCTTGGGGAACATAATTTATTAACGTGGGGATTCCTTTATAGTTGTTAGAGTTTTCGATTTCTATACCGTTACTTAACATTAATTTATTAGTATTATTATTTAAAAAAACAATTAATCTTTCTTTAACATCAATTTTTAATCTAAATTTATAATCTTTTTTAACTGTTACTTCTTCAATTAAATCTAGCTTTTTAATATTATTTTTTAATTTTTTATTAGATATACTATAAATAGAAGGATAATCTTTTATTTTAGCAGCTTCAATAATTTGGGCATCTCTTATTAAAGTATTACCAGTTATAATAATGTTTTTAATTGGTTTATTATAAATATAATAACCAAAACTAAAAGATAAATATAAACATAATAATAAAATGAATGTTTTTTTAATACTTAGTTTTCTTTTTTTTCTTTTAGCAGTCATATTATTCTCCCTACTTTTTATTAATTAAATCTTTTATTTCATTATAAATTATAGTACTACTATTATTTATTGATATTTTTTGTAAATTATTTTGCATTTCACGGTAGTAATTATTATTTTTTAATATTTTTTTAATTTTTTCTTTTAAAGATAATGCATTTAAATCTTTTTCTTCAATCATTTCACCAGCTTTTGCTTTGGTTATGCTAAGAGCGTTATAGTATTGATGGTTATTAGCAACATAAGGACTTGGTATTAAGATATTAGGTTTTGCTAATGCGGCAATTTCACTTATAGTACCAGCTCCAGCTCGAGATATTATTAAATCAATATCTTTCATCAAACCTGGTAAATTTTCCACATAATCAATTAAATGAACATTTTTACTAAATTTATTTTTAGCATATTCTTGATAAGTATTTTTCCCCGTTATATATAATACTTCATAATCTTCATTATCAATCGTTGATAAAAATTCTTTCATTTTATTATTAATTGTAGCAGATCCTAAACTTCCTTGTACTATTAGTATACTTTTATTTTTTCGGCTTAATCCATATTTAGTTTTGGGTATAGCTTTAACTTCCGTGGCTAATTCAGCTGAAGGATTACCAGTAAGAATACATTTATTAGGGGCAAAATATTTTTTTGAATCTTCAAAACTTAGTCCGATTTTATCAACATATTTACTTAATAAACGATTACTTTTTCCGGGAATGCTATTTTGTTCATGAATAAAGGTTTTTATTTTTAACTTTTGAGCTGCCATAATAACCGGAAATGTCACATATCCCCCTACTCCAACTACAATATCAGGTTTAAATTCTTTCATAATTTTTAGACATTTCTTTTTAGCTTTAATAATTAATTTTATATTTTGGAAATTCCTTTTTATTAAGGTTTTACTAAACCCATATATTTCAATTTCTTCATATTGATATCCGGCTTTTGGAATAATATCTTTTTCCATACGATTGTGAGTTCCAATATATAAAATAGCACTATTTTTATCTAATTCGTTTATTTTTTTGATAATGGCTAGAGCAGGATAAATATGGCCACCAGTTCCTCCAGCTGTAATAATAACTCGCATATCTTTCACCTCATTACTATTATATAATAAAAATTAACTTTTTTGCAGCCTTATGTAAATAAAAAAGCATGAACATAAAATTATGTACATGCTTTATATTCAAAAGATTCTTCGCTTTTTTCAGTAACCTTATCACTATTAACTTTTATATATGATATTTTAGGTAAGATAATTCCGTTTTCATCTTTAGTATCAGCCGAATCACAATAATAGTAATATAAATTATTATTTTTTACTTCATATTGCTTATTAATATTAGTAGCGGCATGATGAGCAACTTCTTTACCATTATAATCATAGATATGAATAATATAATTATTGTTATAACTATTTGGTTCAGTTACAATTAAATAATTACCCAAAATGGCAAAATCTTCTAAAAAAACAAATGAACCAATTTTGGTATTTCTTAACTTAAAATAATTTACGGCATCATCATTAGGATTATCAAAATTATAATAAATATAAAGGGCGATATCAATGTTGTTAAGAGTTATTACTCCAACATCTTTATTACAAAGGCCAGTATCTTTTCCGCATAATTCTTTAATATTTTTAGGGCCATCTTTTAAAAGGTAATTGATAGGAATATTTTGGGTTTCAACTTTAATTATTTCTAATAAACTCATTTTTGTATTATGTTTTTCATTATATTGATTGGCAATATATTTACCAATAAAGTAGCCACCAAAAAGAATAAAAACAAAAACAAAAACGGCTAATATTGGACCAATTATTTTTTTCATATATCCACCTTCTTATTATAATTATAGATTAATAAATAAAATTAATCAAGATAAGAATAATTATTATTTTCGTCTATTTTCACTAATTAATTCTTGATATTCGGTAATTTGTTTTATTCTTTCAATTATTCTCCTAGCTTTAATTGCTTCACTTGGTGAATTGTTAATAATAAAATGTAACTCTAATTCTTTTAAATTTAAATTAGATGTAAAAAAGGTTGGTAGTTTATTATCCATCCGATGTTGTAAAATAGTGCCCAAAATTTCATCGCGATTCCAAGCCGTTACAGTTTCTGCTCCAATATCATCAAGCAGTAATAAATCAGCCTTCTTAATACGATTTATTTTATCGCTAAAATTATTACTTTCAAATGATTCTTTTAAACTTCTTAATAGTTCGGGGTAATAAATAATGATTGTACTATTATTATTTTGGGATAATTCATTTAATAAAGCACTTATTAAATAAGTTTTTCCTGAACCGAAAGAACCATGTAAAAATAATCCTTTTAAAGTATGATCTTTTTGATAATTCTTATAAAAATTAGTTAACCATTTTATAATTGGTAATCTTTTGGCATCATCTTTATGAATATCAACCATTTTAGCTTTTCTTATTTCAAGTGGCATTTCAAAAAAAGTCGATTTAATATTTTCTGTTTCTTTAAGTTCTTTCTTTTTATATTTACAAGCAACATAATCAAATAATAATTTATCTTCTTCTAATTTAGGATAATATACAAACCCGGTTACGGTATTTTTACATTCATGTATACTTTTACATTTCGAACAGTTTACTAATTCAGTTAAAGTATTTTCTAATTTCGAGGTATAATTAAGAGCAATTTTTTCTTTTACTTTAAGGGTATTAATTAACTTTTTAAAATCTGGATTTTTAAGTGCTATAACATAGGATTTTTTTAAATTATCTTTTAAATCTTTTTTGGTATAGTTTGTTACATTTTCCATTTTTTTCATTTTGACACCTACCTAAACTCACTTAGTAGTCTTTCCATTTCTTCTTTATCTACTTCACTTATTTCAGTTGCATTATTTTCTTTATTAAACCATGTTGGAAGTTCAATTTCTTTTTTAACGGTATTGATTTTTTTCTTATTTTTCTTATGTTCTTTTTCGGCAATAGCCATTGCTTGACTAGCTGTCTTTATTCCGCCTCTTACCCACTGACCAGCTATTGTTTCAACATAAGATTTATTTAACTTATTATCATTAATTCTTAGAACATAATCAATTAAAACATTAATTACAGCAGGAGTTAGTCCGAGTTCTAGAGCTAAATATTCTAAAAGTCTTAAATCACGAGATGTAGGATTGATATTTTTATATTTACTTCTTAAAAAATCATAAGGAGTCGTATTTTCAAAAATATATATCATCTTTCCTCTACTTGATAAATCTCCTTCCGGATTTTTTAAATACTCGGGTTGAGTTCGATATATTAAAGTTGGAAGAGCTCCATTATTATTATATTCATAATATTTGCGGGTCTCTTTTAATAAAATATCTTTATTAATTAAACCATTTTGATCTAAGGTTAAACGAATTAATTCACTCATTTTTAAAGTATCTAAATTATATATAAAAGCTAAATTGTTAATCAGTTCTTTTATTCCCTTACTTAAAGCTTTATCATTTATTACTCTATTAGGTATGCTAGAAATTAATAAATCATAATCAATTAAATTGGAAATAACAATTTTATTTTGTTCTTTTCTTTGCATATCTTCATTATTAATATTTGTTCCTACTACACTTTTAAAACTATAATCCATCGCATTAGTTATTTCTTCATAACCATTATAATTAAAGCTAGGTTTTTTATAATAATTAACTAAATTATTGTACTCACTTACTCCAATATTATTATATAAAACGATATTTAAGATAGGATGATTAAAAAACTCATAAGCTGATATTGGAGAATATAATTCATAGATAAAGCTATTTAAATTATCTCCTTTTTTAATAAAGGTTTTTAATAAACCAACTGCTTCTAATGAATTTCTAGCTTCTTTAATATCATCCAAAGTAGTTTTAAGTAAAGTCATTAAATGATGATGATTATAATCTTTACTTATAAACTCTCTTTTATCTAAATCACTCCACATAGTCAAATATAAACTTATAGCAGTAGAACCTATAATTGGTTCATATAAATTAATTAGATTTTTTTTATCTATTTCAGTTAGTATTGATTTGTTGATAACAATATAAATATCAGCTGGTAATAAAGTTATTTTTTTCATACTAACACCTCTTAGTTTATTGTAATAAAATAATGTTTTTTATGCAAGTTAAAAAGTTTAGCAATTCACTAAACTTTTTATATTATTTATTTTTTTAATACTGAGTAAACAAATAGAATTTTGTCAGTTTTAGCAAATTTTTTAATATTTACTTGGTTTTGATTGACGATATAACCTTTTGCTGCAGCGGCAGCTGCATTATCAAACTCGACAATTTGCGTTTCATTAACAATAAATTTTATTTCTTCATTGGGATCAATATCACTAATGTATAATAAACCATCCTGAGTTGGATTATTCCCCGTATTATTTATACTTCTGCTAATGTTAGCAAAAACACTTTTTAAATTACTAGAGCTTGATTCATAATAGTAAGTTACTCCATCAACTACTGATGCCATTTGTTTTAAATTATCATTATCCATATCAACGGAAATAGTATAAAAAATTATACCTTTGTTTTTTAAATCGGCAAGTATACCTTGATAATCCGGCCCATTAGGATGTCCATCACTTATGAATATTATATAATTTTTGTTAGTACTATCACTAAATTTTTTATTATAATTAGAAGTAGGAGGATAAAAAATATTATCGGCAGTTATCAATGCATTATAATAACCCGTATTTTCAATTACTTTTAAATCGTTAACTTTTGCTTTTAAATCATTGTTATTCTTTGAACAAAGAACATTTCCAAGAGGTGCGGTAGTTGAAAAAGGTTCAATACATATTTCACTAGATTCTAATTCTTGCATATCAATAAAATCATTAGCCGCTGTTTTCAAATTTGTAAGACGGGAATTATTTTTCATACTAGTTGATACATCTAATGTTAATATAATATTTGCCCCATGAGAACTGATAGCACTTAATTCTATAATTTTTTCCACATTTTTTGTCTGTTCAGGCGTTTGAGAAGTAACCTTGTTATTAATAGTATATTCAGTTTGGTATTTTAATTCATATCCGGCTTGAGCTGTAACAATCAAATCAAAACTATATTCACGAGTCGATTCAGGATCAATATCAAAAGTTAAACCCGTTTCACTAAAAAATTTATATGCATTAGGTTGATTTATGTTATTTGGATATATTATATCATATTTCTTAATTGCTTCTCTAATTAATAAATCTCGAACATTAATTGTCCGTTTTAGTAAACTGTTATTAGTTATTGTTAATCTATAAGTTATCCTTTCGCCATAAATAAAATATCCTTTTGAATCGATAGCAGAATCTACAGACAAAGAAACTTCGGTTTTTTCAAGTAATTCAGAATAAACTATTACCGTTCTTTTATATATTCTTTCCACATTAGAATTTGGGGTAGTATACTTATACTCAATTTCATAGGTGCCTGGGACTATTCCTGACGGTTTTGTTAATTGATCACAATTTATTGATTTAATATGTCCTTC
The DNA here is from genome assembly GCA_964655835.1 of uncultured Muribaculaceae bacterium. GTDB lineage: Bacteria > Bacillota_I > Bacilli_A > RF39 > UBA660 > DUUS01. Next base: position 7,626 of record CAZZNR010000005.1, read on the forward strand.
AAAATCCGGATTTAAAGATTCAATTAAATCACCATTTATAGGTTCAACAAAACTTACATCTTCATTTTTATATGATTCACAATCAAAAGATTTTTCGTCACTAATTATTATATTTTTGGCAATTAAATAATAATCATCTTCTCTTTCAGGCTTAAATTCAATTAAGTATAATCCATTTGCATCAAGGGATACTTTTACTTTATGATTTTCATTTATTTCTTCTTCAATTAATCTATTATTTTTTAATATATTTTTATCTAACAAACCAGCATCCATTAATTCTTTTATTGTTACATAAACAAAAGCTTTAGTACTTTCTAATTCATTTTTTATATTGGGATTATTATCAACATAAATATCAACGGCACTATTAATACGGCTGACAATTTGATCATACTCATCTTCGTTAAATTTATCAAAACTTTTGTTTAAATTGGTCGCAATTAATAAACCTATTGCTGCCAATAGAACTAAAGATATTATAATTTCTACTAAGGTAAACCCTTTATTTTTCATACTTATCACTATTTTAAGTATAACACTCTTTTTTTTTTTTTACAATTATATTGTAAAAAGAAGTTTAGTTAAACTAAACTTCTTGTATTACTGCTATTATCATTGGCTTGCATTCCGTTTCGGTATAAAAATATTTACTTAATCTATCTCTTATCTCCATTTTAATATTATTAAAATCGACATAATTTGATGTGATATTATCATTCAGAACATTTAAGGATATTCTTTTTATTTCATCAATCATTTCTTTTGAATCTTTTACATATATAAAGCCTCTTGTTGTTACTTCCGGTCCAACTAATATTTCTTTGGTTTTTTTAGATAAAGTTGCACTAATTAGAACAATACCATTTTCTGAAAGCATTTCTCTATCTTTAATAACTAAATCACCAACATCATCATTACTAGTTCCATCTATTAAAACATCATCAATAAATATCTTACTAATTTCCGGATCTAATACTTTATCATTTATAGATATAATTTCACCGTTTAATCGTAAAATAATATTGTCTTTTTTAAATCCAATATTTTCTGCTAAATTAGCATTACCTACCATATATCGATATTCAGCTTTTACCGGAATAAAATATTTAGGTTTTAATAAAGATACCATAATCATTAGATCTTCACTAGAAGCATGTAATGATATTCCTTTATCTTTTGGTATATTAATTGTTTTAATTCCGTTTACGGCTAATTCATTTTCAATTCTTACAAAATGCTTTTCATTTTCATCATATTTTGCTTCTGCAAAACAAATTGTATCTTGTTCGGAAAGTTTAATATATTTATCATTACCATTTATTATTTTATCAATAACTAAATAAGGTGTTTCACGATCATCACATATTAATAATATAACATTTTTATCATTAACATTGCTTAAATCTCCAATAATGTTTTCAGGAATATTTAAATATCCATCTTTAATTGCCATATTAATTATATTTTGTAATTTTTTTCCCATAATTACTATTTTCCGATTGGTATTCTTAACTACATTAAAGATAGCTTCAATAGTATAAAGATGGGAATGTAATGTTGAAAAAATAATTCGACCTTCATTTTTGTTAATTACTTCTTTAAAAAATGATGATAAATGATGATTAGGACTAGTATGACCAATTTTTTCCGAAAAAGAAGATTCGCATAATAAAGCTAATACACCTTGTTTTCCAACATAAGCTATTTTTCCCAAATCCATATGATACGGTCCCCTCATTGAAGGATCAATAATAAAATCACCCGTATAACATATTGCTCCATCAGAAGTATTAATAACATACATGACACTTTCTGGAACAGCATGGTTTACTTGAATCGGAAAAATACTGTTACTTCCAAAGTTTATTTTCTTATGAGGAACTATTTCGATTATATTTTGCTCTGGCACACCATCAATAACAATTTGATTTTTGGTATATTTCGTAGCATATATCTTAATCTCAGGAATACTCCTTATCAAATCATTAACTGCTCCACAACTTTCGGGATGAGCATGAGTTATAAAAACTCCTTTGATTCGAGATTTATTTTTAACTAAATAACTATAATCTGGAATTATATAATCAATTCCAAACATTGTATCATTAGCATACTTCAAACCAGCATCAAGGATAAATATATCATTATCTATCTCTACAATATAAGTGTTTTTACCATTTTCATTAAGCCCACCCATACCAAATATTTTAATTTTACTCATTAATATCACTCTTTCTATAAATAAATTAATACAAGTTCATTGATTAAATTATTATAGCAAAGATTTGATTATTTTTCAATTTATTTCGCTGATAAGCTCACTAACGTAAACAATGTTTAAATCTTGTTTTTTAATCTCACTAAGAATTAATTTTATATTCTCTAAAGAAGTGTTTTTTTTAATCAATATCATACTACCACTATATATATCATTTAAAATAAAATTAATATTATTATTAGTTTTTATCATTGGTTCAATAAGATAATACTCTTTTTCCTTACAATATTTGATATTTGAATAATTTATCAAGCATATTTTAGAATTTACTTTATTTTTATTTAATAGCGAATTCAAATCACTAGCTTTTTCAATCGTATTTTCACCATTTATATATTCTCTATTCTTGGTTAAATTAGTATTTATTTTAGCGATATAGTTATATTTAATTTTATTTTTTATTAAATAATTTTCGATATTAGCATGTTCCTCCAAAATAAAACTTATCATTCGCTTAGTAGGGTTTCCTTTGATAATTACTTTATCTTTATAATCATCTAAAGAAACTTCAGGTTTATTTGTTTTATACTTTAAAAATGTTTCATTAAAAGAACCAAACTCTTCCATTTTTAATAAACTTTTTCTTTTATCTACTTCTTTACCATTTATCCCTGGTATAATAGTATTATCTTTAATAACGGCATTTACCGGTTTTATTTTATATAACATTTCTTTTTTATTAATTTCTTTCATTAGCGGATTTTTATTTTCCATATATATCATTATTTTTTCGGTAAAATAAAAACTAAATACGACTAATAGCATTAATATTGAATACTTAAAATATTTCATAAATTCACCATTACATATATATGTAAAAGAAATAAAATTATTATTATTTATCTTTAGATGATTCTTTTTTACTTGGTGGTTCTTCTTTACCTTTACTGGATAAAAAACTAACTTTTTCTACTACTATTTCGGTTTGATATTTTTTTTCATCATTTTCTTTGATATATGATGTTGTTCTGACTTGGCCTCTAATTGCAAGTAAATCACCTTTTTTACAATATTCAGCAGTCCGAGTTGCAATTCCATCCCATAAAACACATTTTATAAAATCGGTTTCATAAATTCCTTCACTATTTTTATAACTTCTTTGGACTGCTAAATTGACACTCATTACTTTTTTTCCACTTTCGGTAGTTGTAGTTTCAGGATTTTTAGTTAAACGACCAATTAAGTATACTAAATTATACATAAATCCTCCTTTCTTAAAAAGTTTTATCATAAATTTTTAAAGATGACAAAAGGCGGTTTTTAAGGTTTTTTAATAAATTGTTAATTAATTATCTGATTTTTTATTAATGAAAATAAAAAAAACTGAAATTTTTCAATACCAGTTTTATAAGTTTTAAATAAATTAATTCTTTTTCAACAATCGATTAAGTTCAATAGCATACTCTAAAGGTAATTCTTTTTTAAAATCAGCCATAAAGCCCATAATGATTAATTCATTGGCGGCATTTTCAGATATTCCTTTACTCATTAAGTAGGTTAATATTTCTTCACTTACTTTTGATACCGTTGCTTCATGTTCTAAAACACTATTATCATTTAAAACAATATTTTTAGGATAAGTGTCACTTTTTGATAAATCATCTAAAAGAATCGTATCACATTTAATAATAGCCTGACTATTATGGGCATTATTACTTATTTTTACCATTCCTCGATAATTAGATTTTCCGCCATTTGAAGCAATACTTTTTGATATTATATTGCTTTTAGTATTTTTACCAAGATGAATCATTTTTGAACCTGCATCTAAAATTTGATTTTGCTTAGCATAGGCTATACTTATTGAATTAGCTGATGAATTATCTCCTTTTAAAATACATGAAGGATATTTCATGGTTATTTTACTTCCAATATTTCCATCAATCCACTCCATTTTACCATTTTCATCGATAATACTTCTTTTTGTAACTAAATTAAAAACATCTAGTGACCAGTTTTGAATTGTAGTATAACGACATTTGGCATTTTTCTTAACAAATATTTCTACTACTCCAGCATGAAGAGAATTTCGGGAATTTTGGGTGGCAGTACATCCTTCAATATAAGATAACTCGGCATTTTCATCAACTATAATTAGGGTTCTTTCAAATTGTCCCATCATAATAGAATTAATTCGAAAATAACTTTGAAGAGGCCGATCTAACTTAATATTTTTAGGAATATAAATAAATGAACCCCCACTCCATAAGGCTCCATTTAAAGCTGTAAACTTATTTTCAGAATAATTAACTAAAGTATTAAAGTATTCTTTAAATAAATCAGGATATTCCTTTAGAGCATCATCAGTACTTAAAAATATAATACCTTTATCCTTTAATTCGGATTTTAAATTATGATAAATTACTTCACTTTCAAACTGATTATTAACACCTCCTAAATAAGTTTCTTCAGCATCAATTATTCCTAAATCTTTAAAAGTATTTTTAACATCACAGGTTACTTCATCCCAATTACTAGTATTTTTTCCGATCTTTTTATAATAAGTAATAGAATCAAAATCAATATCTAATTCTGGGCCAAAATTAGGATTATCTAATTCTAAGAATTTAGCAAAGGATTTTAATCTAAAATTGAGCATCCAAGATGGCTCATTTTTCAAATTAGAAATCTCTCTTATTTTTTCTTTGGTTAATTTCATGTAATCACCAAAACTATTATACTATATAATTTCTAATAATGATATTTATAATACAACTTCTTCAGCTGCAATTATCGACTCTGGTGGGTATTTCAACAACCCTACCAACAATAATAACGCTGATAAAAAAAATAAAACAGCAGCTAAAGCATTAAGATAAGCATTGTCTAAATTTTGGTTTTTTTGTTTTAAATCTTCAATATTTTTAATTGCCCCCAATAAAGTTATAATAGCTGCAATAAAAATGATAATTTTACTTATAATCATTGTATTTCTTGCTTCTATATTATTCCAAAAAGGTTTTTGATTGGATAATTTTAAATGAGTATTATAACTATCTAGCACTGACAAAAATATTGCACCCCAAATTGCTAGAGTTATTAATAATTCAAAATCGACTGTTTTTAATTCTTCTTCTTTTTCATTCATATTAAATGTTATGTTCTTTACTTGTTTTTCTTCATAAAAATAACACTATGTTAGTGTTATTTAGATTCAATAATTAATTTAATAGCTGTTTTCTCGGCTCCATCGATTACAATATCACTAAAAGCTGGAACAACTATTAAGTTTTTACCGCTTGGAGCAACAAATCCTCTTGCTATTGCAATTGCTTTAATAGCTTGGTTTAAACTACCAGCCCCGATAGTTTGTATTTCAACTGTTTCATCGGTCCTAAATACATTAGCTATTGCTCCTGCTACTTTACTAGGATTACTTTTACTCGACACTTTTAATATTTCCATTATTACCTCCAATAAAATATATGAAGGGTTAAATTAATTATACTATTTTTTCTTTTTTTTATAATCGAAAGAAATTCTCACAGCATCTTCTAATAAATTTAATAAACCATTTATGATAAAAAAATATCCTAAGACCAAAGTTTGGACTGTATAATCAAAATATAAATTTAAACAAGTTAATAAACCAATAAACAAAAACAATAAAAAGGTTATTAAGTTGGTATAAACCATAATGTTTTTTCGATTATGATAATAATCCATTTTTATTAATTTTATAATTGCCAGTAATGAAACCCAAGAAGCTAAGGTTAAACTTAATACCAGAGCACTATCATTATCAAAAAATACAATTCCACTTAATGCTACTAAAACACATATAACGCCCGTAAGTAAATCTTCTCTATCACTTTCTAACCTACTTTTTATATATTCAATAAATTTTAGGACACCATAAATTAGTAACAATGCATAAAGTAAAATATTAGGACTTAAGTGCCCAACTAAAGGATAAATAACTAGAATAATTCCTAATAATACTAAAACAAATGATATTAGTAAATTAATTTTATCTCGCTTATTAATATTCATAAATATACTCCTTACTATTATTTATTATATCATAAGTTTTGTTTTTTTTAAAATATAAAAGGTTGTTATTATTCTCGTTTTATAATAATATATAGATAGGAAGGAGTTTTATTATGAATTGGTTTGTCTTCGGGATAATTATATTAATTCTTATAATAATTTCTATTAAACAAGTCGAAGAATATGAAAGAGGAATAAAATTTCAATTAGGGAAATATCATTCAGTTTTAAAACCTGGTTGGAGAATTGTCATTCCGATTATTCAATCTGTAAAAATTATTGATATCAGAACTAAAGCAGTTGATGTTCCTGAACAAGATGCTATTACCAGAGATAATATTTCAGTTCGGATTAATGCTGTTTTATATTATAAGATATCCGATGCTAAAAAATCCATTTTAGCTGTTGAAGATTTTAAATTTGCCATCAGTCAGTTAGCTTCAACAACGATGCGTAACGCAGTTGGTACAGTATCGCTTGATGAATTATTAAGTGAAAGAAAAAAAATATCTGATGAGATTTGTAACATCGTCGATAAAGCAACTGATGCTTGGGGTATTGAAGTTGAAAATGTCGAATTAAAAGATATTAGTTTACCAGAAGAAATGAAAAGAGTTATTGCCGCTGTAGCTGAGGCCGAAAGAGAAAAAGAAGCTATCATTACTTTATCTAAAGGTGAAGTTATCGCAAGTGATAATTTAGCTAAAGCAGCAACAATAATGGCTAAATCACCAGGTGCCCTGCACTTAAGAACTTTATCAACTATTAATGATTTATCTACTGGTAGTTCTAATACCGTCGTCTTTGCTATTCCAATTGAAATATTAGAAGCAATTAAAGGTAAAGATGTTAATAATATTATTGATAAAATAACTAAAAAATAACTCTAAAGAGTTATTTTTTTTATTCATATTTTATGATTTCTTGAGA
>CAZZNR010000006.1:0-14220 GCA_964655835.1 uncultured Muribaculaceae bacterium
GGAAAATTAGCTTATTTAATAGTTTTTAATATATTATGGCCAATATGTAATATTTTATTATTTAGGAGTTAATTCTGTTAAAAAATTATTAAATTCTTTTGGTAAATCACTTTTAAAAGTTAACCTTTCTTGCGTAATAGGATGAATAAACTCTAATTTACTAGAATGTAAAAATTGCCCAAAAGAAGAAGTTTTATTCTTAGTATACACCGGATCATTATATACTGGAAAACCAATATATTTAGCATGAACTCTTATTTGATGAGTTCGACCCGTTTCTAATTTAAAACTGACTAAAGTATAACCGTTATATCTTTTTAAGACGGTTAAATGAGTAACCGCTGACTTAGAATTAGTACTTGTAACCCCCATTTTCTTGCGATCATTAAAATCTCTTCCAATGGGAGCATCAATGGTAGCAGTATCAGTTTTTAATTCTCCAACTAAAAGAGCAGTATATTCTCTAAAAATAGTTTTATTTTTAAATTCCGTAGCTAACAATTCATGAACCTTATCATTTTTGGCAACTAATAATAAACCACTCGTATCTTTATCAATCCGATGAACTATTCCCGGCCTTATTTCATCTTTTTTACTTAATTTATTAGTATAATTTAATAAAGCATTAACTAAAGTACCTGTTTTATTACCATTACCAGGATGTACTACCATTCCTGAGGGTTTATTAATAACCATTAAATCTTGATCCTCATAAATAATATCTAATTTAATTTCTTCGGGGGCTAAATTTAATTCTTTAACAAAACCATCCTTTATATTAATAATATCGCCTTCTTGAATTATATATTTAGCTTTAATTTGACAATTATTAACAAGAATATATCCTTCATCAATCATTTTTTGAATTAAGGAACGAGAATAATCAGTAACCTGACCTAAATATTTATCGATTCTAATATTATTTTGTTTTACTACTATTTGCATTATCTTCTCCTTTAATTATTGCTATTATTAATAATAAGACACCTAAAAAAATAAAAGTATCTCCAATATTAAAAACCGGGAAATCATATTCGAAAATATAGAAATCTAAGAAATCTCTTACATAACCAAGAAATAAGCGGTCAATTAAATTACCCATTATTCCTCCTAATAAAAAACTAAATGCCAAAACATTTCTGATATTAATTTTAAAAGTATTAATAAATCTAATGATTATAAAGATTGTTATAATTGTTAGTATTACTAATAAGGTTACTTTATTATTAAATATACCAAAAGCTGCTCCATAATTATTTATATAAGTAATATTAAAAAAATCTTTAATGATTATCTCCGATTTGTTTAGTGGTATATAAAGATCAATTAATATTTTCGATATTTGATCTACAAATAAAATTAAACTAGAATATATTAATATTTTTTTATTCATAATAACCTCATCTTTATTTTATCATTAATAAGCAATTAAAAAAAGAAGATTATTTAATAGATAAGTCAACTAATATAACATCACTTCCAATAGTAACTATTTGACTAAAAGTAATATATACTTCATTACCATAACTTATTTTTCGCATTAATTTAGCTGGTTCTACAATTAAACTATTAATATATCCGTCTTTAGTTACATCAATATCTACTATTTTACCTAAGCGAGATCCATTTATTACATTAACTATATCTTTTCTCTGTAAGTCGCTCATCAACATAATTACCACCAATTAATTATATGTAATTATATAATATTATTTCATTAGCCGTTTGACATTCTTTATAGCGCTTTTTTCAATGCGGGATACTTGAGCTTGAGATACTCCTAAATCATTAGCAATTTCCATTTGCGTTTTACCATAAATATAACGAGCATAAAGGACATTAGATTCGCGATCATTTATTTTGTTTAGAGCTCTTTGTAAACTAATTGAATCGTCTTTATCAATCTTTTCTTTTTTATCTGGTAATTGATCTAATAAATATATAGTATCTCCTCCATCATTATATATGGGACTAAAAATGCTAACCGGTGTAATTAAACTTTCTAAAGCCGAAGATAATTCGTATTCTGATAAACCTAAATAACAACAAATATCATCATATGAGGGTTCAAAGCCTTTTTCGAGTAAATATTTATCTTTATACTTTAAGATTTGATAAGCATTATCTCTAATGCTACGGCTTATTCTCACAACACTAGAATCTCTAATATATCTTTTTACTTCACCAAGGATTAAAGGAACGGCATAAGTTGAAAACATAACATTATAATCTAAAGAAAAATTATCAACTGCTTTAATAAGGCCAATGCATCCTATTTGAAATAAATCATTCATATCATATTTACCATTATTATATTTTTGAATTATACTAAGGACTAGTTTTAAATTACCATTTATCAATTCTTCTTTAGCATTTTTATCACCTTTTTTAAATTTTAAAAATAATTCATGCATTTCATCTTTTTTTAAAACTTTCAAATTATTAGTATCGATACCCGTTATATCAACTTTATATTTACTCAAATAAAAAACTCCTTCCAAAAATATCTTGGTTATAAGGAGCTTTTTTTATTCATTTAACCATTTTCTAATAAGGTTTTAACTTTTTTAATAACTTTTTTTTCAATTCGAGAAATATAAGATTGACTTATTCCTAACATTTCGGCTACTTCTTTTTGAGTATAATCATCAGTATTATTAAGGCCATACCTTAAAGTCATAATAATCTTTTCTCTTTCCGTAAGTGAACTTAATTTCTTTTCTAAGTTTTCTTGATCAAGTTTATCTTTAAAAGACTTATAGACAATATCATCTTCTGTTCCTAAAATATCTTCTAAATGAAGTTCATTTCCTTCGGAATCATAATTTATGGCATCTTCAAAACTAATCTCTGATTTGCGGCGTTTATTTTTTCTAATAAACATTAGAATTTCATTTGTAATGCATCTACTTGCATAAGTAGCTAGTTTGATATTTTTATCTATTTTATAAGTCTGAATTCCTTTAATTAAACCAATGGAACCAATACTAACTAGATCTTCAATATCATAACCGGTACTTTCATATTTTTTTGCTAAAAAAACCACTAATCTTAAATTATGTTCAATTAATTTATCTCTAGCTTCTATATCACCATCTTTAAATTTCAAAAGATAATATAATTCATCTTCTTTTGACAAAGGAGGAGGAAGAATATCAGCGCTTCCGACGAATAATAACTCACTTTTAATCTTTAATACTTTACTTAACCATAATAATATTTTTTTCATATTACCTCCGGATTCAAAATTATTTTAATACCATTTAAATTTACATTAGATAAACCAATTAAAACCCTCTTATTAATTTTTTGATTTATTTTGACTTTATCAGGTTTAAAAACTTGAAGCATACCATCTTTGTTAGCAGTATGATATGGAACTAAAAAAGTATTTACTTTATCTTTAATCAATTCTTTATTAACAAGAATGATGGGCCGGCCAAAATAAGGATCCTTTAATCTATTTCCGGTATCTAAAAAACCAGTCCCTGATATTTTTAGTCCTTTATAGTATATGACAACATCATACGTTTCAGAATAAGTATTTTGAAAACTTTTCTGATATTGTAAATATTTATAAATTATTATAGGACTAATAATACTTAATAAAATAATATTTATTTTAAAACCACTGGCGGAGAAAACCAAACCATTATTTACTAAAGCAATTTGATTATTGAATAAATAAATTGAGCCTCCTAAAATAATTCCTAAAATATAAAGCCAGATTAAATTATCTTTAAAATGATTAAAAGAATCATACTTAAAAGCAATAATAACCATTAAAATACTTACAATTAATTTAAATATTAATAAAATATAATTATCATTAATATAAAATAATAATAAGGTTGATATACTACCTACGATGGATGCTGTAACTAATCTTATAAATTTGACTTTTCTTTTTAAAAGTAAATTGACACTAATTAATAATAATAAATCAATAATAAAATTAAATAAAATTACTAAATCAATATATATAATTATAAGCATCACCAAATTAATTATAAAAAAAAGACACAGTATTTTGTGTCATATTTTCTTAATATTTATAAATTTTCGCGATCTCTTAAAAAAGGAGGGATATCAAAGTCTGTTTCATCATCAATAATGGTTCTTGGTCTTTCTTCTAATTTACTGACAGTTTCGGTATCATCATCAAAACCTGTAGCAATAACAGTAACAATTACTTCATCAGTTAAATTTTCATTAATAACAGCTCCAAAGATAATATTTATTTCGGTATTAGCTGATTGTCTTACTACTTCAACGGCATCTTCAACTTCAAATAAAGCTAAATTAATTCCCCCGGTTACATTAACAATAGCATCTTTAGCCCCACTCACACTTGTTTCTAATAAAGGTGAAGATACTGCCTGTTTAGCGGCTTCAATTGCTCTATTTTCACCAACGCCTAGACCAATACCAATTAAAGCATTACCCCTTTTTTCCATAACCGTTTTAACATCGGCAAAGTCTAAGTTAACTAACCCTGATACAGCAATTAAATCACTAATAGATTGGACCCCACGATGAAGAACATTATCTACTTCTTTAAAAGCATCTAACATTGGCGTTGCTTTATCTATTATATCTCTTAAACGGTCATTAGGAATAACAATTAAAGTATCAACATGTTTTCTTAATTCATCAATTCCAATTACCGCTTGTTCGGTTCTTTTCTTTCCTTCAAAACGAAATGGTTTAGTTACAATACCTACGGTAAGAGCTCCTAAATCTTGAGCTATTTCGGCAATGATAGGTGCTGCCCCAGTACCAGTTCCGCCACCCATACCACAAGTAACAAAAACCATATCAGCCCCTTTTAAGGCTTCTTTAATTTCTTCTTTACTTTCAAGCGCAGCTTCACGGCCAACTTCGGGATTGGCTCCAGCTCCAAGTCCTCCAGTCATAGATTCTCCCATTTGTAATTTGTTAGTAGCTTTTGAAGCATTTAATACTTGAAGATCAGTATTAGCAACAATAAACTCTACACCTTTTACTCCTGATTCAATCATGCGGTTAACGGCATTACAACCACCGCCACCAACTCCTATTACTTTTATTTTGGCAATTTGATCCATTTCTAATCCAAACACTATTTATCTCTCCTTAATTATCAAAAAAATATCCAAATACTTTTCCTAATAATGAATCATTTAATCCTGATAATTTTGAATCAGTATTACACATTAATTCACTATCTATATTACCTACGGTTGAATACTTTCGATGTCTTAATCTTAGCTTATCTTTAAAATACTTTATCATTCCAATACATATACTATATTTGTTATTACGAGCACCTAAGTTATTTATTGCGCCAATATGAGCGGTATCACCAAACATAGATGATAAAGAAATATTAAAATCTTTTAATTCCGTTAAGCCTCCTGTTATAATTATATAACTTATTTTCTTTTTTGTTAAGTGGTTAATTGAATTTTTTATTAATTTCAGGATTTCTATTACTCTACTTGATACTATTTCCGTTAATTCATATTGATTTATTTCTAGATTTTCGCCAACTTTATTAGTAATTAGCATCTTTTCTTTAGGATTAGCTCTTCTAATATTGGCAAGGGCTAATTCTTCTTTTAATCGATTAGCATCTTTTCTTTTAACTTTATATAAAAAAGATATATCATTATTTATATTTGATCCTCCGACCGGAAGAACTTCATTATTAATAAACAATCCTTTGCTAAAGACACTTACTTGGGTTTTAGAATGGCCAATATTAGCAATAACACCGGTTTTACTATCTAAATAATCATTTTTAAAATTATAATAATCTACTAAACCTGTTGCCGTAATATCTATTACTTCTAGACCACATTTTTCTATAATATCTATAATATCATAAACCTCTTTTTTAGCAGCTGTAACTAAAATAGTTTTAACACTTAAAGTTTCACCTTTTTTATTAAAAGGGTCTTTAGTTTCGTTTTCTCCAATTCTAAAATGAATTGGTATAGCACTTATTAATTCATTATTTATATTTATTTTATTATAAGCTGTACCCTTAATAACTTTTAAGATATCTTTACTTGATATTATTAAATCTTCATTTTTAATATTTAACATTGCATCACTTATAATAAAATCGTTTGAACTAGTAGGAATATTAACAATTGTTTTTTTAAGTTTAAAATTTAATTTTCGATTAGTTTTATCAATAATTCTTTTGATGGATTTTATAAGATCATATTCATTGCTAATATTATAATTTTCAAAACCAATAGTAGTTTCTTCAAAAGAACATAAGATGTTAAAATCATTATTTAAATATTCACCGACAACTAATTTAATTTTATCAGACCCAATGTCAATACTACTTATAATTTCTCTCATATATTCCCTCATATTTTTACTTATTAAATTATACTATAGATAATAATTTATTTCAATTATAACCAAATTAAAATAAACGATTAAATTTAAAATGATATTATAATATTACCGGTTTGTGTTATAATTTTATTAGGTGAAGTAAAATTGAAAATAAGATTTATTATATTATTAAATAAACTAATAACCTTAATTGCCAAATTATTAGGTAAAAATGCTAGTGTTTTTCCAGCCAGCATAGCTTTGAAAATAGATCCTAATGTTTTAGAAAAAATAAAATATCCTAACTATGTAATTGGCGTTACAGGTTCATCAGGTAAAGGATCAACGACTAGTTTAATAGCCCATATTTTAAAAACTAATAATTATAAAGTTATATGGAATGATTCCGGAAGTAATCTTTTAAATGGGATTGCAACCTTAATACTAAATAAAACTAGTTTTTTAACTGGTAAAGTAAAAGGTGATATTCTTCTTTTAGAAATTGATGAAGCTTTTTTAAAAGAAATATTTAAAAAAAGCCCATTAACTCATTTAATAATTACTAATATTACTAGAGATCAAACCGCTCGAAACAGCACACCAGAATTAATATTTAATAAAATTGCATCAGCTATTTCTCAAGATACTCATCTCGTAATAAATGCTGATGATTCATTAGTAAATCAGTTTACTTTAAAACATAAAGGTAAAATAACTACTTATGGGATAGATAAAACAATATATAGTAAAAATAATCCGATAAGTAATAACATTGATGGAGCTTATTGCCCAGTATGTCATAAAAAATTAAATTATAGTTTTTATCACTATGGCCATTTAGGTAAATATAAATGTCTTAGTTGTAAATATCAAAGAAAATTAGATTATAAAGGGCAAGAAGTAAATATTGAAAACGCGGAAATGGTAATTGAAGATCATAAGGTTTATCTCAATAATAAAGTGTTCTTTGCCGCCTATTATACTTTAGCAGCATATACCTTATGTAAAACAATTGGCTTAAAAGATATTCAAATATTAAAAGCGCTAAATAAAGATATTTCTAAACCAAAAAGAATACAGAGTTTAAAATTTAATAATCGCGAAATTATTATGTTAGAATCAAAAAATGAAAATAATCTTAGTTATTTCCAAAGTTTAAACATAATTAACCAATATGTAAATGAAAAAACTATTATTCTAGGTTTTGATAATGTTTCCAGAAGATATAAATATAATGATTTATCATGGCTTTATGATATTGATTTTAGTTTTTTAGAAACCGAAAATATCGATCGTATTTTTTGTATTGGAAAATTCCGCTTTGATGTTGCAGCCCGATTAATAAATTCTGGTTTACCAGAAGATAAAATTATTTTAGTTAATGATATTAATAATATTATTGCCATGTTAAAGGAAAATAGTACAGGAACCATCTTTACAATGGTATGTTTTGATATGACCGATATATTAAAAAAGCTTTTTATAAAAGCGGAAATGGAGGAAGAAGATGAAAATTAATATCGCCCATCTTTATTATGATTTATTAAATTTATATGGTGAGCAAGGAAATATAATTGCTTTAACTAATGCCTTTAACAAACAAAACATTGATGTTAATATCGATTTATTATCAATTGATGACCAAATTAAATTCAGCAAATATGATCTTATCTATATTGGTAGTGGCAGTGAAGAAAACTTACTATTAGTTCTAAATGATATCAAAAAATATACGCAAGATATAAAAGATTATTTAGAAACCAATAAGTATTTTATTTCCACTGGTAATTCAAAAGAATTATTTGGTAAATTTATTCAGTTAAATAATGTAAAATATAAGGCTTTAGGTATATTTGATTATTATGCCAAAGAAAATCCCTATCGAATTATTGGTGAATCATATATGGAATTTAAAGATTTATCCCCTATTATCGGTTTTCAGAATCGAGCTTGTGTAATGCAAAATAATCAAAATCATTTATTTAGTGTGATAAACGGCTATGCCGATAATTATAAATCCTCTTATGAAGGATATTATGAATATAATTTTCTAGGAACATATTTAATAGGACCTTTACTTATCAGAAACCCTCAGTTAACCGATTATATTATTAAAGATATTTTAGCTAATAAAAATATCCCTTATCAAGAAATAACTGATACATATGAACACCGAGCTTATCAGGAATATATAAATAATTTTTATCAATAAAAAAAAACGAGATTATTCTCGTTTTTTAAACGCATTCAACAAAAGTATCATTTAAACATCTAACTGCGCAAACACAGCCTAAATCCATTGTAAAGAAACTATTAGTAGCTAAAAATGGCATATTGCAACTATCAGGTCCGTGATTTGGTACTAATACTCTAAATGTTGTACAATTTCCTTCAATTTTTTCTACTCTAAATACTGAAGAACATTCATTTGATGGCATTATTTCTTCAACATTAGAACATGCTTCAACATTGTCTTTACATACTGGCATACTAAATGGTACTCCATTTCCACAACATGTGAACAATTGGATTGGACGAGTATTACAAACTAAACAACTTGGTCCTCCTCCTAAAGTCGGTCGATCACAAGAATCTAAACAATTATTGGGACAAGCATTTTTTTGTAAAATATCAATCACGTTTATAATTTCAGCAATGCAGTTTTCACCAGCATGTTTTTCACTACACATATATTATCACCCTTTCATATATACTCAATATATTTTATGTTGTATTTACAAAATAGTGATTTAATTTTTCAGCCAAATAGTGTATAATTAATGTGGTGATAAAAATGTGGCAATATATAATAATTTTTTTAGTTTTAGTATTAATTTCTTTAGTGGTTGTTAAGTTAAACAAAAAAAACTTTACTTATGAAATTAATAAATTGGTTCAATATTTAGGTGGTAAAGATAATATTCTTGATACCGAAATCAATATGTCTAGATTTAAAGTAACCCTAAAAGATGTTTCTTTAGCTGATAAAGAAGCAATTCAAAAGCTAGGAGCTAAAGGAATAGTAGAAATTGATAATCAATTAAAAATTATCTTTAACCCAAATGCTCGAACCTTAAAAAAATACATAAGCGAAATGAAATAATCGCTTATGTATTTTTATTTTATAATAATTTTATTTATACTTTTTTTACCTTTTTTAATAATTACTTCGGCTTTGGGAATTTCGTAATTAGGATCTATTATTTTTACTTGATCAACTTCAATCCCACCTTGCGTAATTAATCTTCTTGCTTCACTTTTGGAAGGAGCTATTTTAGAATTAATTAATACCTCTATTATATTTTTGCTTCCTAAGACTTCTATAGTGGGCA
Source organism: uncultured Muribaculaceae bacterium (assembly GCA_964655835.1). GTDB lineage: Bacteria > Bacillota_I > Bacilli_A > RF39 > UBA660 > DUUS01. Next base: position 9,669 of record CAZZNR010000006.1, read on the forward strand.
TCATATCAGTATTTTCACCCTTGAATATTTTGGCACTTGTTTCTTGAGCTTTAATAAACTCTTCTTTACCGTGTAAAAAAGTAATTATATCTTCAGCTAAAGCTTTTTGAGCTATTCTTAATTCGGGTTTTTGATTATGTAATTTTTCTATTTCCATAATTTCATCCGGGGTTAAAAAAGATAACATTTTTAAATATTTAATAATCATTTTATCATCTTGATTAATAAAGAATTGATACATTTCATAAGGAGTAGTTAAATTTTTATCAAGCCAAATAGCATTTCCTTCACTTTTACCGAATTTATTACCATTGGCATCTAAAATAAGAGGCATAGTAAAAGCATATACTTCAGCCCCGATTTTTTTTCTAGTCAGTTCTATACCCGCAGTAATATTTCCCCATTGATCTTGACCACCGATTTGAAGAAGACAATTTTTATTTTCGTATAGCCATAAGAAATCTAAAGCTTGTAAAATCATATAAGAAAATTCCGTATATGTTATTCCAATATCTAATCTTGATTTAACAGTATCCTTAGCAAGCATATAATTTAAACTAAAATATTTACCATAATCTCTTAAATAATCAATAAAATTAATATCTTTAGACCAATCATAATTATTTACTACTTCAAAACCAAAGATATCTTCAACTTGTTTTCTCAATCCTTTGTAATTTTTATCTAATTCTTCTTTAGCTATCATTGGTCTTTCGCTATTTGGTTTAGGATCCCCTATTAAACCAGTTGCTCCCCCAACTAATAGAATTGGTTTATGGCCCCCATCTGCTAACCTTTTAGCTACTGAAAAAGAAGAATAATGGCCTATATGCATTGATTCAGCAGTTGGGTCAGTTCCAATATAAAAAGTTAAACCTCCGTTATTAATCATTTCTTCTAATTTTGGACTACTTACATCTTGAATTAGTCCGCGCCATTTTAATTCATCAAATAATTTCATTTTATTTTCCACTAGAACCGATACCACCTTTTCTTTTATTTTTTATTTCTTCTTCATCATCAATAATATTATATTTTAGAAATATACCTTGAGCTATCCGATCACCAATATTTATTTTAAATACATCTTTACCGGTATTTTCTAATTTTATTAAAATATGTCCTTCATTATCTTCATTATTATAATAATCAGCATCAATAATACCTACTTGATTTGCTAATTTAATCCCATATTTAAATCCTAATGAACTTCGAATAACAATCATTAAGAATTCATCGTCAGGAAAGATACTCTTTAATCCAGTTGGAATTACTTTACTTTCTCCTGGTAATAATTCATATTCTATCAAAGCCATTATATCATATCCACCTGAATACTTAGTTTTTCTTTTCGGTAAAGAAAAGATATTATATAATTCTTTATCATCTTTGACATCTTTCTTAAATTGATTAAATGATATTTTTTCAAACTTTCTCATCTTTCTAACCTCCAATAAAAAAATCATAAACTAAAGGACGACTGATGCCGCGGTACCACCTTAATTCATGATTTGCATGCTCTTTATCTTTTAACGCAAGAATACGTTTTAACTCCTGGTTTGTAAAGCCTTTCATCGTTAACAATTAAAGTATAACAAAATATACTTTTTTAGTCAATTATGTAAATTTAGTTTAATTTATTATATAAAAAAACACTTTTTTAAAAGTGTTTATTTTTTAGTTGTCTTTTTAAGATTATCTTCTTTTTTGCTATTTTCTATTTTATTAGCTGTATTTTTTAATAATTCGACTGTTTTCATTCTTATTTCATCAGCAGCTTTTTGTAATACTGGCGTACCTTTTTTAACTGCTAATTTATATAATTCTTCAGCTTTTTCTTTTATCGCTTCAGCTTTTTTTCTTGAAATAGCGGCAACTTTTTCTTTATCAAGATCTGCTAATTCTGATTTTAATTCATCTATTTTAATTGATAAGGTTTCTTTAACATCTTCGAATTCAATTTCTTTTAATTTTTCAGATAATTCATTAATTTTATTCATTAAATCCTTTCTAGTCTCTGAACCTTTTTTTGGAGCAAATAATAAACCTAATCCAGCTCCAATAAATAGACCTTTTACTAAACTACATGTTTTTTTATTACTTTGGTACTTAAATAATTAAACTTATTAGATGTAAAATTTATTATTTCAAATATAGTATTTAAAGATTTTACTTTTTCTTTAACATCATCTACTATAATGTTTACTTTATCTATTGTTATTATAAGCTTTATACCTAAAATAATTACAACTATTAACAATATTATTAATAAAAAGTAAATGATAATTGGTAATACTGTTGCTAATGCTTCCATTATTCTTCCTCTCTTTCTTTATCTTCATACATAGAATCAATTAAATTAAATAAATCCGTTTCAATCGTATTATCATCTATGTCAGGAACTATTTTGGTATCAAATATTTCTTTTTCTTCTTCAATTATTTCTTTTTCTTCCTCAATTATTTCTCTTTTCTTGGGAAGTTTGATTTCTTTGGTTGGTTTATCTTCATCCATTAAGATTTCATCTAAAGTTTTAAGTGAATCATCAAATTCATCCGGTGTAACTTTTTTCTCTTCAACTTTACTCTTTTTAGTATCAATACCATAAGCTTTTTTTCTTACTTCATCTAAATCGGGTCCTTTAACACCGATATCAGTCTTTACTATGATATCATCTTTACTATAATTCTGATCTAATACACCATAGACCGGAGATATTATTGGGGAAGATTTAAATACTCTTGATGGCCGCGGTTCTTTTTCGTATTTATCAATAATTAAATCTCTGCTTCTTGTTTCTGATCTTTTAGTATAATTCTGTTCACTAAATATATCTAAATAATCATCATTTTCTTTGGCGGTTTTATTTCTTCTTGATATTTTATCGTCTTCTTCAACATCTAAAGGGAAATTAAAAGTACTATCTAGGTCATCATCTTTATCATCAATTTCTTCTTTAGGAATTTTGATTTCCTGAATTGTATTTTCTTCTTTATATTTTGGTTCTTTCTTTAAAGTTTCCTTTTGCTCATCTTCCTTAGTTAATACTGGTAGTTCTTCTTCTATTTCGAATAAAACATCTTTTAATTTTTTAAATATTCCCACAAATATTACTCTCCTTAATTAATTAAATCTAAATCTGGAATTTCGGTTCCTTCATATGCATCATATTCTTGACTATATTCTAAGAAATTGCTTTCACTACCTTTTGCTTCAAATATATCTAGTTGTTCTTCGTTGAAGTTTAATACATTTTCACCCATTATATTTTCAATAATATCATTATTATATTTGATTGTAGATAAGATAATTATTGAATTAGTAATTGCCTCTTCCAAATTATCTTTATTTACTATCAATTCTATTTTAGCATAATTATACATTATTTCAATTAAATATTTATCATTTTTTTGGTTTACTTCTAAATAACCCTTTTTATCATTATTTGAAATATCTTCACTTATAAACGCTTTATCATTAATTTTATAATCTTTTTCTATTTTATTATAATAACTAACAATATCAACATACAAATAATATTTAATATTTTTATTTACAATTATTTCATTAAAATCTTCAGTTTTATTAACCATAAGACCAACTGGTAAATAGTATTTATATCCTTGACGATGGATATTACTTAATTCGAGTTTACTATTTTGAACTTCATTTACTAAAATAGAGATATCATTATCATTAATTTTAACACATCCTGAAGCAGTAATAAGTAAAACAATTATTAATAATATTTTTTTCATATTTAACTCCTAATCATAGTATAACAAAAAAAGACAGTTTTTTAAATCTTTTTAAAAGCATGTAAATAATTAATAGTTAAACCCAATAAACTAAACTTTTTTTCATATTCAGTAAGGACATTAGAAATCTTTTCTTGATGTAAATCTAAAGATAGATCCTTAAAGATATAATTATTATTACTTAAGGATAATATCGAATAAGCAAATAAACCTTTATTATCAGTTTTTAAGTAGATATTAATTTCTTGATCAAATATTTTTTCATATTGATCTAAAAAATCTTTATTAGTTAATCTTCTTTTTTCATGTCGTTTTTTCGGCCATGGATCAGAAAAATTTAAATAGAGGTTATTAACCTTAATTTTTATATAATCATTAATAAATCTTGCATCATTACATATAAATCTTAAATTAGGTATTATTTCATCTAATTTTTCAAGTGCTCTAACTAGTACTGAATCATACTTTTCTATCCCAATAAAATTTATATGAGGATATTTTTTAGCCATTTCAATAATAAAATCACCTTTCCCAGTTCCTATTTCAATTGAAATAGGATTATTATTTAGAAATGTTTCACTATTTAATTCTTTAATCACTAAAGGATGATTTATAATTATTTCTTTAGCATTTTTAATTTTTCTTAATCTCATATTTTACTCCTTTTTTAAACATTTTATAAACTAACACATATAATAGTCTAGAGGTGAAGTTAATGAAAAAAGATCGAAATACTTTTTTCTCTGGATACGGTTATAATAGCATGAATCCCGGAATGGGCCAAATGGGTCCAA
>CAZZNR010000007.1:0-13806 GCA_964655835.1 uncultured Muribaculaceae bacterium
ATTTAAATAAAATTATTGATCAGGCTTTAAAAAAGTTAAAATTAAATAATGTTTCTTTTTCGATAATATTAACTGATAATGAAGAAATAAAATGGTTAAATAAAACTTATCGAGGAATTGATCAAACAACTGATGTTTTAAGCTTTGCTTTAAATGATAATGGCAAAATGAATTTACCTATTAATTTATTAGGAGATATTTATATTTCTATTCCGCAAATGAAAGAGCAAGCTATTAAATATGAAACGGGTGAAAAAAGAGAATTATCATTTTTGGTAATTCATGGGTTACTTCATTTATTAGGTTACAATCATCTTAATGAAGAAGAAGAAAGAGTAATGATATTATTACAAAAGGAGTTGCTTAATGAAAAAGTTTAGAAAAATAAATATTAAAAGATTAGATAAGTCATTTAAATATGCTTTTGATGGTTTCAAGTTTGCTTTTAAAACTGAACCTAATTTAAAAATTCATACCATGTTTGCTATTTTTGTTATTTTGGGGGGCTTTTTATTCAATATAAGTACCCTTGAATGGATTTTATTAATTGCGATAATTGGTTTAGTAATTGGAGCTGAATTATTAAATACTGCTATTGAGCATTTAGTTGATTTAGCAACGCAAGAATATAAAAGAAAAGCTATGCTGGCTAAAGATACGGCAGCGGCTTATGTAATGGTTTTAAGTTTAACAGCCGTTGTAATAGGATTAGTAATTTTTTTACCTAAAATAATTTTAATTATAAAGGAGTTAATAATATGAGAGAGAATTTAGAAAAAATAATTAATAATTCTTACTGTCCTTATTCTAATTTAAGAACAGCTTGTATCGTTAAAATGAATAATGGTCAAGAATTTATTGGAGTTAATGTTGAAAATGCTTCTTTTAAAAATGGTTTATGTTCCGAACAAGTCGCAATTGCTGCCGCTATTGCTGAAGGATATTCTAAAGCCGACTTTGAGGAGCTACATATTTATAGTGAATCTAATAAATTTAGTTATCCTTGTTTTTTATGCAGACAATTATTACTTGAGTTTTTTGGTTTAGATAAGTTTATTTATGTTTATAAAAAGGACGGAAAGTTTTTGAAATTATCTTTAAAAGAATTATGTCCTTATCCTTTTGATTATGAGGAGGTTCATGATGGTCAATGAATTAGAAAGATTATTAAGTAATTCTTATGCAGCTTATGATCATAAATGTTTTAGCTGTATTGTGGTAATGAAAGATGGTAAAACTTTTAGTGGTGTAACAGTCAAAAACCAGATATTTAGAGATGCTATTTATGCTGAACAAGCAGCAATTGCTCGAGCAGTAAGCGCCGGATATAAATATGGTGATTTTGAAAAAATATATATAATGGTTGGTACAAATACAATAAATGATTTAAAATATATTAATAAAGATGTTATAATTGAATTTATGGAGCCTGATGCTTCGGTTTGGTTATATGATAAAAATCGTAATTATCGCGTGATGAAAGTGGGTTATTTATTTTTTAATATTTATTAATTTGGAAGGAGTAAACTATATGAAAAGTGGATTTGTTAGTATTATTGGTCGTCCTAATACAGGGAAAAGTACTTTGCTTAATACCCTTATTAATAATCATATTGCTATTGTCAGTGATGTATCTGGAACAACTAGGAATACGGTGCAAGGAGTTTATAACGATGATGAAACTCAAATCGTATTTATAGATACTCCCGGAATTCATAAACCTAAAGATAAATTAGGTAAATATTTAAATCGTCAAAGTTATGATTCTTTAAATGAATCAGATGTAATTTTATTTGTTGTTGATGCTTCTACTGGAGTAGGACCGGGTGATAAATTTATTATTGAAGCTTTAAAAAATAAAGATATTCCCGTAATATTAGTGCTTAATAAAATTGATAAACTAAATGATGATGGCATTATAAATGCTATAAGACAATATAAAGATTTATATAACTTTACAGAAATAGTTCCTATTAGTGCGATTAATAATGATAATATAGCTAGATTAGTAAAAATAGTAAAAAATTATTTAACTGATAATATAATTTATTATGATGATAAAACCATTACTAATACTAATATTGAATTTATGGTTGGAGAATTAGTTAGAGAAAAAATTCTTAATTTAACCAATGAAGAAGTACCACATGCTATTACTTGTGCAACTTCTTATTATAAAGATCGCGGAAGTATTGTGGATATATATATTGATATTATTATTGACCGCGATTCTTTGAAAAAAATTATAATCGGAAAACAAGGAGCAATGTTAAAAAATATTGGGATATTAGCTCGCAAAGATATTGAAGCCTTATTAGGTAAAAAAGTTTATTTGCAATTATTTGTTAAAACAATAAAACATTGGCGGGATAAAGAAAGGTATTTAAAAGAACTAGGATTTAAAGAAAATGAATAGGTGGTAAACAATGGCAGGAAAAATAACAGAAAGAATATTAAGGGGAAAAGAAGCTTTTGAGCTTGAATTAAAAAATGAAGGTGATCAAAGCATTTATAATTTTATGGCTAATAAATATGATGTTACGGAAGGAACCGTAAAAAGTTATGTTTCTGATTATAAAAAAAGGGTAATAAGTCCTAAACCAACGAAAGAAGAATTACAGTTACATGAAGAAATAATTAAAAATAAACATTCTATGGCAATTAAAAGTAGTCGTATAATAGAAAAAGTATTAGATAATATTGATCAAGAATTTATTACTGATATTCTTGATATAAATTATACTAAAGATTTAATTAATTATATAATTGATTCTCAGTATAATGTAATTGAAATATTAAAAAAGATAGATAGTGCGATTAAATTTAATGATTACTTGGAAGAAGATCTTAATAAGTTAAATAAAACGAAAGAAGTTATTGAAATTAACCGCAAAAATATAAATGATAAAAAAATAATTAATAATCGCGAAAAAGTAACAAATAAAAAAAATCAAAAACAAATAATAGAAGTTTGTAAGATTTTAGAGCAGGCTTTAAATGAAGGAATTGAAAATTTAGACAAAATTTATTTAAAAGGGGGAATGACAAGATCGGCTTTTGATAAAGTTTTACCTTTACTTGCAAATAGTAATGAAATAGAACAAACTTTATATAATCAATATTATATTGAACTAGCTAACCAAAATGAGTTATTAGAACAAAATTATTTAGAAATGCTTTATTATTTTGAAAACGGGATTGAAAAAAATGGTTCAAAAACCTATTATAATATTTTAGATTATTATCAAATGACAAGATTAAATCCGAGGGAATTTCTAAGGAAGGGTTTAAAATTAATAAAAGATAATATAATTACGCGAAGAGAATATGAATTAATTAGCAAATTTTTTAGTTTATATGAATCAGCCGTCAGAATTCTTTCTCATGAGGAGGCTTTAAATTACTATTATTCTTTAGGGGGAGTTACGCCTACATTAGAAGAAAAGGAATTCATTATTGATTATTTAGAAAATAAATTAGGAATTAAACTTTATAATGGCGTATTTGAATGTGCTTGTGACGAATTATTAAAAGGTAACTTAATTAAAAAAAGTTTATCTCGTGTATAGAAATTAAAAATTATTCCCAATATATTTATAGAAAGGTATTGGGATTAATTTATGAATAAACAAGAAGCTTGGGATCTGTTTAAAAAAACCGGTAAAATTGAATATTATTTAGAATATAAGAGAAGTGAATAATAAATGCTTAAAGAAGTAGAAGGTATTATAATAAGTGAAACAAATTTTGGCGAAACTAGTAAAATAATTAATATTTTAACTAGTGCCGGTATTATTGGCGTATTAGCTAAAGGAGCCAAATCATTAAAAAGTCCTTTAAGAAGTTATACCCCAAAATTTACTTATGGAAAATATTATCTTTATTATAAAGAAAATAAATTATCTATTTTAAAAGCAGTGGATATCATTGATGATTTAGTTAATATTAAAACCAATATTGAATTAATCGGTTATATATCATATATATCAGATTTGATTCATCAGACTATGAAACAAAATTATGATAAAAATTTATATTTAATATATATTAATGCTATCTTAAAAATTAATGCCGGATTAAACCCTAAAATAATATGTAATATTGTTGAAATAAAGGTCCTTGATTATTTAGGAGTAGGGCTTAATTTTGATACCTGTATTAAATGTGGTACTACGAAAAATATTGTTACAATAAATCCTGATGAAGGCGGATATATATGTAAGAATTGTTATACTAATGAAGTGTATTATGATGATAAAACGATTAAAATGTTAAGAATGTATTATTTAGTAGATATCGCTTCAATAAGTGATTTAAAAATAAGTAATATAGTTATTAATAATATTAATAATTTTATAACGGTTTATTACGAAAGATATACAGGTCTTTATTTGAAAAGTAAAAAATTTTTAGAAACAATTACGATCTAAAGTTTTTTACTTTTTTATTTTAATTATTTAACAATATTATTTATTTTGATATAATAATTTATTAGGAGAGTTATGAAGTATAATTTACAAAGAAAAAATTATTTATCATGGGATGCTACTTTTATGATTATGTCTTTAGTAATTGCTAAAAGAAGTAAGGATCCATCAACCCAAGTGGGAGCTTGTATTGTAGGAAGTGATCATCGGATATTATCGCTTGGCTATAATGGTGCTCCTAATGGCTTTTTAGATGCCGAATTTCCTTGGAATCGAGAAGGAAATAAATTAGATACTAAATATCCTTATGTAGTTCATGCGGAGCGAAATGCTATTTTAAATTTTCGGGGCAATAAAAAAGATTTAGAAGGGTCTAAGTTATATGTTTCTTTATTTCCTTGTAATGAATGTGCTAAAGAAATCATCCAAACGGGGATTAATGAAGTAATATATGATTATGATAAATATGCTGATTTGGATGAGTATAAGGCTGCTAAGTTAATGTTTGATAAATGTAAGGTTAAATATCGTTGTATAACTGATGAAGTTAGAAAAGAAATAAAAATCTTTAAATTATAAACCACTATTTAAAAATAGTGGTTTAAATGTTATAATTTTTGAGTAAGGAAGTGAATCAATGAATTTAAGAGATTTATATATTGATTATTTTGTAAGTAAAGGGCATAAGTTTATTCCTTCTGCTCCATTAGTACCAGAAAATGATGCTAGTGTTTTATTTAATACGGCGGGAATGCAACCTTTAATACCTTATTTATTGGGTAAAAAACATCCCTTTGGCAATAGATTAGTAAATTATCAAAAATGTATCCGAACTAATGATTTAGATTCAATTGGTGATAAAACTCATCATACCTTTTTTGAAATGTTAGGTAATTGGTCATTAGGTGATTATTTTAAAAAAGAATCGATAAGTTATAGTTTTGAGTTTTTAACCAAAGTGTTAAATATTCCAGTTGAAAGATTAGCCGTATCAGTATTTGAAGGAAATAAAGCTATTCCAAGAGATGATGTAAGTGCTAAATACTGGTTAGAATTAGGTATAAGTAAAGAAAAAATCGCCTATTTAGGAATTAAAGATAACTTTTGGATAGCAGGTGATTATGGTCCTTGTGGGGGAGATACCGAAATATTTTATTTTAATAGTGATGATGAAATTCCTGATGAGTTTAATCCGGAAGATAATCGCTGGGTTGAAATATGGAATAATGTTTTTATGGAATATAATAAAAATCAAGATGGTAGTTTTTCTGAACTTCCAAATAAAAATGTTGATACTGGAATGGGATTAGAAAGAGTAGTTGCGATATTAGAAAAAAAAGAAGATAATTATGCATCTTCAGTTTGGCTTGATGTTATTAATCAAATCACGAAAATATCTAATTTACCTTATAAAGGTAATGAAAAATCGATGCGTATTGTAGCTGATCATTTAAGAACTGCTGTCTTTATTTTAGCAGATAATGCTGGAATCAAACCATCTAATACAGATCAAGGTTATATTTTAAGAAGATTAATAAGAAGAGCTATTAGACATGCTAAAATACTTAGTATTGATATAAATAGTAACTGGGAAGAAGAAATTGCTACTTTAATAATCATTAAATATGATAAATATTATTCGGAACTTATAAATAATAAAAATATTATTTTAGAAGAATTAAAAAAAGAAAAAGAAAGATTTAATAAAACTTTAGAAAAAGGTTTAAAAGAGTTTGCGAAAGTTCTAAAAGCTTCTAATAATCTAATTGAAGGCCAAGATGCCTTTAGATTATATGATACTTATGGTTTTCCAATTGAGTTAACAGAAGAACTAGCTCAAGAAGAAGGAATTAAAGTCGATATTGATGGTTTTAAAAATAAATTTAAGGAACATCAAGAAAAATCCCGAATTGGAGCATCAGGTAAATTTAAAGGAGGAATGAGTATCGGAGGAGATATAATTACTAAATATCATACGGCAACTCATTTATTAAATGCGGCTTTAAAACAAGTTATTAATCATAATATTCATCAAAGAGGATCTAATATAACTGAAGAAAGATTAAGATTTGATTTTAATCATGATACTAAATTAACTAATGAAGAATTACAAAGAATTGAAGATTTAGTTAATAAATGGATTAAAGATGAAATTCCCGTTACAATGCAAGAAATGACCAAAGAAAATGCTTTAAAAATGGGAGCTGAATGTATGTTTATTGAAAAGTATCCCGATTTAGTTTATGTTTATTTCATTGGAGATACTTCTAAAGAATTATGTGGGGGACCTCATGTTAATAATACAAAGGAATTAGGACATTTTAAAATAATTAAAGAAGAAGCCTGTGCTAGCGGTATAAGAAGAATTAAAGCTGTTTTAAATTAAAACAGTTTTTTTATAAGCAAAATTATGATAATATTATTTCTAGGTGAAGAAAAATGAACAATATCCGAAATTTTTGTATTATTGCCCATATTGATCACGGAAAAAGTACTTTAGCAGACCGCATTTTAGAATTAAGTGGGGGTGTTGAAGGTCGTAAAATGAAACCACAACTTTTAGATAGTATGGATATTGAACGAGAAAGAGGAATTACAATTAAGTTAAATGCTGTTGAGCTTAATTATAAAGACCATATTTTTCATTTAATAGATACCCCAGGTCATGTTGATTTTTCTTATGAAGTATCAAGAAGTTTAGAGGCTTGTGAAGGGGCTTTATTAGTAGTTGATGCTGTTCAAGGAGTTGAAGCACAAACTTTAGCTAATTTATTTTTAGCTTTAAATAGTAATTTAACGATTATTCCAATAATAAATAAAATTGATTTACCTAATGCGGATATTCCAAGAGTGAAAAAAGAATTATTAAATTTATTTGGCTTTAAAGAAGAAGAAATCCTTTTAGCTTCTGGTAAAACAGGAGAGGGAGTTATAGAAATATTAGATGCTATAATCGAGCGAATACCAGCTCCTAAAGAAGAAAATAATAGTGAAACCAAAGCTTTAATATTTGATTCTTATTTTGACTCTTATCGAGGAGTAATTGCATCTATTTGTGTAAAAAGTGGGGAAATATCAGAACATGATACCATTATTATGATGAGTAATAATGAAGAATATGAAGTAGCTGAGGTGGGAGTTAATACTCCTGAACCAAAAAGATTAAAATCTTTAACAGTTGGTAGTGTTGGTTGGTTAAGCGCCAATATTAAAACAATTGATACTGTTCGAGTAGGTGACACTATTACAACCAAAAGAAAGAAAGCTGTTAAACCTTTAAGTGACTATAAACCGATGAAACCAATGGTTTATTCCGGTATTTATCCAGTAGAGCCAAATAAATTTGTCACTTTAAAAGAAGCTTTAGAAAAATTAAAATTAAATGATGCTTCTTTATCTTATGAACCAGAAACTAGTAAAGCTTTAGGATTTGGATTTAGGTGTGGATTCTTAGGTTTACTTCATATGGAAATAATCGAAGAAAGATTAATTAGAGAATTTAATATTGATATTATAGCTACTAGTCCTTCGGTTATTTATGAAATATTATTAACTAATGGTGAAAAGCTATTAATAGATAATCCGAGCGGCATGCCAGATCGCGTTAAAATTCAAAGTATTAGTGAACCTTATATCAAAGCTAATATCTTTGTTCCAAATATTTATATAGGTCCTATTATGGAGCTGTGTCAAGAAAAGCGGGGAATTTATCAAACTACTGAATATATTGATAAAACTAAAGTAAATATTCATTATGAACTACCTCTTGCCGAAATTGTTTATGATTTTTTTGATCGTTTAAAAAGTTATACAAAAGGTTATGCTTCTTTTGATTATGAACTATCTGATTATAAAGTTAGTGATTTAGTAAAAATGGATATTTTAATTAATAATGAAATAGTTGATGCTTTAAGTGTTATAGTTCATAAAGATGCTGCTTATAATAGAGGAAAAATTATAACAAGTAATTTAAGAAAAATAATTCCTAGACAGTTATTTGAAGTTCCAATTCAAGCTGCAATAGGGGCTAAAATAATTGCACGCGAAAATATTAGTGCTATGCGTAAAAATGTTCTAGCAAAATGTTATGGTGGCGATGTATCTAGAAAAAGAAAATTATTAGAAAAACAAAAAGAAGGTAAAAAGAGAATGAAAATGGTGGGTAGTGTAGAAGTGCCCCCGGAAGCTTTTTTAAGTATTTTAAAAACCGAGAAAAACTAATTATCTCTTTTAAAATACTTTCTTTTTTTGTATAATATTTATGGTGAGGTAAAGTATATGGAAAGTGTTTATATTCATATTCCGTTTTGTAAAAGGATTTGTTCTTATTGCGACTTTTGCAAAATTATTTATAATAAAAATGATATCAAAAGATATTTAGAAGCCTTAGAAAAAGAAGTTAAGGAATATTATTTAAATGAACCAATGAAAACTATCTATATTGGCGGAGGTACTCCTTCTTCTTTAAGTTCTTTAGAATTAGGTCAGTTATTTAAAATTATTAATACTTTTAATAAAAAAGATTATTGTGAAGTAACTTTTGAATGTAACTTAAATGATATAAACCCTGAACTAATTGATATATTAGTTAGTAATCAGGTTAATCGAATTAGTATTGGTTTAGAATCTTTTAATAAAGAAAAACTTAAATTTATGGGCCGGGAAAGTGATTTTGAAGATTTGAAAACGAAAATGAATTTAATTCGTAATAAGGGCATTAATAACATTAATTTAGATTTAATGTATGGACTTCCTAATGAAAAAATAGAAATATTAAAAAAAGATCTTAAATTAATTATTAAATTAAACCCGGAACATATTAGTACATATGCTTTAATTATTGAAGATAATACGATTGCTAAAGTTAATAAAGCGCAAAACGTTTGCGAAGATATAGAATTTGAAATGTATAATTATATTAGGAAAAAACTTGGTAGTAAAGGATATAATCATTATGAAATAAGTAATTTTTCTAAACCGGGTTTTGAATCACTTCATAATATGGCTTACTGGAATAATAAAGAATATTATGGTTTTGGTTTAGGTGCAGCTGGTTATATCAATGGTTTTAGATATGAAAATACCAAAAATATTAATCATTATTGTGAAGGAAAATATCGCATTAATGAAAGCTTATTATCGAAGCAAGAAATAATGGAAAATGAATTAATGTTAGGTTTAAGAAAAATTAAAGGAATAAACCTTCAAACTTTTTTTAAAAAATATGAGGCTAATATTCAAGAGGTTTTTCCAGTTAAACCTTTATTAAAAAGTAAAGAACTAATATATAAAAATGGTTATATTTTTATTAATCCTAGTAAATTATATATTATGAATGAAATATTAATTAAGTTAATATAATTGTTGTATACTAAATGTAAAATAATTATCAATTGAAAATATTTTGAGATGTGTTATGATAATTAATAGTAAGAAGGTAAAAAATGAAAAATATATTAAGAATAATAATTTGTATATTAATATTTGGTTTTATTAATGTTAATGCCGCAACGTTAACATTTGACGGAACCGATAAAATAGATCAAGGAACAACTGGTAATCAAAAAATTATCTTAAATACTTTAGCTGGTGAAAAAATTACTAAGGTAGAGTTTGAACTTGATTTAGATATTAATTATGTATCCTATGGGTTAATTGATAATCCTAGTGTTGCTGGAGGTTTAAAATATGGAAAGTCGATTATATCGGCCAATACGGGATATTTAAGTGGAGAATTAGGAACTTTAGCAATTACTAATAATAGTGGCAGTAATAATTTAATAGTTATTAAAATTAAAAATATTAAATTTTATTATGAAGATACTTCTACTCAAATTGGAACTGATTATTCTAAACAAATTACCTTAAAATTAGCAACAACAGCACCAACTAAAATAAAAAGTAATAATGCTCAATTAAGTGATTTAACTTTTTCAGTTGGTAATATAACACCTACTTTTAAAAGTGATATAACTGAATATAAAGTATTCGGCATTAAAGATACGATTAAAAATATAACTATAACGCCAAAATGTGATAATTGTACCACAATGGTTAAATGTGAATTAGGTTGTGAGAATGTTAATAATCAGTTAAGACCTAGTTTAGAAATCGGGAAAAATATTATTAAAATTACTTCGATAAGTGAATCAGGTAATAATAGTATTGATTATATTATTACAATTTATCGAGGTGAAACGACAGATAATTCACCCTTTTTAAGTAATATTGAAGTCGAAGGTTTTGAATTAAATGAAAAATTTGATAAAAAAAATTTAGATTATACTTTATCAGTTCCAAATGATTTAACAGAATTAATTATTTTTCCTACAGCTGAAGATGAAACTGCTAAAATTGAAATAAAAGGTAATGATAATTTAATTGTTGGTGATAATGTTATTACGATTACAGTAACTTCATCTGAAACCAAGGATGTAAAAGTATACAATTTAACTGTTACCCGATTAGAAGTTGGCGAAATTGTTGCTACGACCGCACCAGTAGATTTAGATGATTCTGAAGGTAATCAAACGTTATTAATTATCTTAATTGTTTTAGGAGGATTAATTATAATTGGGGTTTCAGCTTATTTTATATTTTTCCGCAAAAACAAAAAAGATAAGAAAAAACCGGAAATAATTACTGATGATAAGACGATTGAGAAAAATACTAGTGATGATGATTTATCAGTAAAAGAAAATGAACTTGCTGATGAGTTAAATATGATTGATAAAAAAGTAAAACCTACGATTGATGAAGCTTTAGCTGATTTAATGACTACTAAGGAATTAATCTTAGAGGAAAAATAATTTAAACTCCTAATATAATATATTAGGAGTTTTTTTATGATATTTATTGCTCATCGAGGTTTATATAATGAAAATATAAGAGAAAATACCATATCAGCTTTTGATAATGCTTTTAATAATGGCTATGATGGAATTGAATTAGATGTGCATAAAACGAAAGATAATAAAGTTGTGGTTATTCATGACTGCTTTATTTCGCGGGTAAGTGATGGATTTGGTTTAGTTAAAAATAATACTTATAACGAATTATTAAAATATGATTTTGGAAAAGCTTATAAGGAAAGAATCCCTTTACTTTCAGAAGTAATTAATAAATACCACAATAAAATAATTTTTATTGAACTTAAAGAACCAATTTTAATTAAGGAATTAAATTTAAATACTCGTAATAATTATTATTTAAGTTCTTTTAATTATGATTATATTAAAGCTATTCCTAAATCAAGTAAATATAAAAAAGGAATTATTGATTATGTTTTTAATACGAATATTGATTTAGCCGATATTGATTTTATCATGATATTAGAAACTTTAATTACTGATAAAATTTATAATTTTTATCATAATAAAGGTATTGAGGTAATTCTATATGGTATAGGAAAAAAAATTAATTTAAAATTAAATCTTGATTATATGAAAAAGATAAAATATATAATTTAGTTGAATTAATAATATATTAATGGTAAAATGTTATTGTCTAGAGGTGGTAAAATGCTAGAAAAGACAACACGATATAATTCAGAAGTATTTGAAGATGCCCTAATTAAAAAGACTCTTCAGGAAGTTTATGAATCACTTGAAGAAAGAGGATATAATCCCGTTAATCAACTAGTAGGTTATTTTATAAGCGGTGATCCGGGTTATATTTCATCGTATTTAAATGCTCGGGGAAAGATGACTGAATTAGATCGCTCTAAAGTACTAATGACAGTATTAAAAGATTATTTAAACAAATGAAACATTTAGGAATGGATTTAGGTACTAAAACTTTAGGCCTTGCTACGAGTGATAAACTTGGTATTATAGCATCGCCTTATAAATTAATTAGATATCATGATCTTGATTTATTAATTGATGAATTACTTACTATAATTAATGAAGAAAAAATTGAAGTGCTAGTTTTAGGATATCCCAAAAATATGGATAATACTTTAGGTTTTGCCGTTAAAAGAACTTTAGAGTTTAAAGAATTATTACAAAAGAAATGTCATTTACCGCTACATTTAATTGATGAGCGTTTAAGTACCGTTGAAGCGGAACAAATGCTTATTGATGCAAATGTATCTAGAAAAAAAAGAAAAAATATAATTGATGAAGTATCAGCTAGTATAATATTAGATACTTATCTAAGGAAAGTTGGTTAAAATGGATAAAAGCACTGGAAAAATTACAATAAAAAATAATGAAGGAAATCAAATAGAATGTGATGTTTTATTTACATTTGATGATGAAGCAACAAAAAATAGTTATATTGTATTTACAGATAATACTTTAGATGAAAGCGGTAATATTAAAGTATATGCTAATACTTTTGATCCTGAAGGTAAAACCGATGATTTAGGTGAAATAAAAACTGAAAAAGAATGGCAAATCATTGAAAATTTACTAGCTTCATTACAAGAAAAAATAGGAGAAGCAGAAAATGGGTCAAAATCTGGAGAAGAAACAATATAATTTAGATTATATTATTTCCAAAATTATTACGATAATTACTATTTTGGGAGTGTTAGCACTTATAGTATTTATTAGTGCGTCTCTTTTTTTCTTAGCTCCAATTGATAGTAAGGATGAAGCTTTAGTTGATTTTCAAGTTAAAGAAGGAGCATCTAAAATTCAAATCGCTGAAGAATTAGATAAAGCAGGAATAATTAAAAATGCTTTCTTTTTTAAGTTTTATATGAAAATTAATGAACATGAAATATATCCAGGAACATATCAATTATCAAAAAGTATGTCGGTTGATGAAATTATAAAAATATTAAATAGTGGTAATTCTTTAGAAAATGAAACAATAACTGTTACTTTTATTGAAGGAAAAAGATTTATAAGTTATGTAAAACAAATAAGCGAAGTTTTTGTCCTTTCTGAAAGTGATATTTTAGCGAAATTATCTAACGAAGAATATTTAACTTCTTTAATAGATAAATATTGGTTTTTAAATGAATCAATATTAAATAAAGAAGTCAAATATCCCTTAGAAGGTTATTTGTTTCCTGATACATATATAATTAAAAAGAGTGCATCGATAGAAGATATTATTAATATAATGCTTACTACTATGGATCAAAAATTAACTATTTATAAAGACGAAATTAATTTATCCAATTATAAAATAAATGAATTAATTACATTAGCTTCGATTATTGAGTTAGAAGGAGCTAATAGTTTAGATCGAGCTGGAGTAGCGGGCGTATTTTATAATCGATTAAAAAATGGTTGGACATTAGGTTCAGATGTTACTACTTATTATGCTGTTGATAAGAATTTTGATGTTGATTTATCATTAAATGATATAAATTTATGTAGTCCTTATAATACGAGGGGAACATGTGTACATGGACTTCCTATCG
>CAZZNR010000008.1:0-13356 GCA_964655835.1 uncultured Muribaculaceae bacterium
GCTTTTCTTCTTGAAGTAAAGCCAGTTTCTGCAATTACTTTTTGGAGTCTTTCCATGATTAATCACCAAATTAATTTTATCATATTTAAAATAATAAATATACTAATAAAAATGAGGCAACTATACCACAAAAATCAGAAAATAAACCTACACTAAGCGCATAACGATTTTTAATAACGCCAATGCTTCCATAATATAAAGCAATGACATAAAAAGTAGTATCAGAAGATCCTTGGATAGTACTAGCAAGTAATCCCATTATTGAATCTGGCCCAAAATCTTTAAAAATATTAGTCATAATGGCTAAAGTACTTGTTCCTGATATGCTTCTTAAAAAAGTCATTGGTAAAATTTCTGACGATAAAGATAAATTATTAAGATAAGGTTGTAAAAATAAAAACATATCGCTAATTATATTACTTTTTATTAAAATATTAATCGCAAATATCATTGCCACAATATTGGGTATTATTTTAAAAGTGGTTAATAAACCATCTTTAGCTCCTAATAAAAATTCATCATAAATATTTACTTTTTTTTTAAAACCATAAATAATAATATATAAAACTAATAAGGGCAGGATTAAAAAACTAATTGTTGTCATTTTTTCTCCTGATTATATAATCTAAGGTCAGACCTCCTATACCGGCACATATTGTTGCTAAAATACAAGTTGGAATAATAATTGTGGGATTAGCACTTCCATACATTAACCTTAATGATATTATTGTTGTTGGGACAATTGTAACTCCGCCAGTATTAAGAACTAAAAAAGTAATCATTGAAGTAGTAGCTCTTTTTTTATCAGGATTTAGTTCTTGTAATTTTTGCATTGCTTTAAGACCAAAAGGAGTTGCTGCTGATCCTAAACCAGCCATGTTAACAGCAACATTACTTGCAATGTAACCAATTGATTCATGGCCCTTAGGAATCTTAGGAAATAAAAATGATAAAAGCGGAGTCATTATTTGAGCTATTTTTTTTATTAAACCGCTTTTCTCGGCTATTTTCATCAAACCCATCCATATAACTAAAAGAGGCATCATATCGAATATTAAATCAAAAGCTGCTGTACCAGATGAAATTATTTCATTGTTTATTTCCATTGCTCGACCATTAATAATACTATAAAAAATTCCTACTATAATAAATATTCCCCAAATAATATTAATCATAAAAACCTAATTTCTGTAATATTTTTTGAAAGAAGTTTAATTTAGAAGTATTATTTTCTTCTTTTAAATAAATTCTTTCTTTTTTTATTGTTTTCTTATTTAGTTTTATTTCTACTTCTCCGACTATATTAGTAACATTTTTCGGATGATAAACATAGTTTATTTCTAATTTTTGGTATTCATTTTTAGTCAATGTTAGATTAATATCATTTTCAAGATATGTATTATCTATTTTAGTATCAATAGTTCCTTTTTTAAATATTTTATAATTTTTATAATTTTGAAAAACTTTTTCATATAAATCATGATGATCTTGAAAATCGTTACCATCTTTAAAAGTTACTATCGTCATATTCATATTATCTTTAGAAGCATTAGTTACTAGTGTTCTTTTAGCTAACTCCGTAAAACCGGTTTTACCTCCAGTACAATATTCATAAGTATTTAATAATTTATTTTTATTATACCAAATATATGTTTTATAATTGGTTTTAACAACTATTTTTTTTGTACTAGTTATTTTTTGATATGACGGATTATTAATAGCATAACTAGATAATAATCCCATATCATAAACTGATGATGTATTACCTTGATTATTACTATCTTCTAGACCATGATTATTTAAAAAAATAGTATTATTCATACCAATTAATTTTGCTGTTTCATTCATTAATAAAACAAAACCTTCCATCGATCCTCCTACTTCATCAGCAAGAGCCATTGCGGCATCATTTCCACTTCTTAGCATTAAGCCATATAAAAGATTTTCCAGAGAAATTCTTTCACCTACTTCAACATAAATACCACTGCCATAACTTTTTGATACAGCATCATTAATAGTTACTACTTTTTTAATATTAGCATTGTTTAATACTACCATAGCAGTCATTATTTTGGTAGTTGAAGCAATTAAATAAGGAGTATTAATGTTAGATCCTTCTAAAACTCGATTATTATCAGTATCCATAACAATATAAGCAGAAGCACTAATAGCATCTACATTAATCGGAAAAAGTATAATAATTAATAATATTAATTTTTTTTTCATAAAACCACATTAAATATTATGATAATATAAAAAAAATACCACTAAGTATTTAATTCTAAGATAATTTTAATAAGGCTTTAAAAAATTCTATAATGAATTCTGAATTACAATAACATAGTAGCATACTCACAGCTAAGAAAGGGCCAAAAGGTAGCATCCCGTCTTCGTTTTTAATAGATACATACATGGCATATGGAAAAGCTAAAAAAGAACCTAATATAACATAAAATATTCCTAATGGAACTCCTAAAACCATCCCGGCAATAAATGATAACTTTATATCTCCACCACCTAGTGATTCTTTTTTAAAAATGAAATTACCCATTAACATTAAAGCTAAAACAAAGATAAAAATGATAAACCCATAAGTTATACTAGCTAATGCTGCTAATATTCCTTCAAATATTATTTTAACAATAAAGATAAACAAACCACTTGCTATTAAAGCCTGGTCGAGAATTATCATATCTTTAGTATCAGTAATAAAAATTAATACTACTAAACTACCTATAATAATAGATATAAAAAACTCACCAGTAATTCCAAATAATAAATAACTTAGTAAAAATAATATTCCCGTTAATAATTCCATAGCAGGATATATAAAAGATATTGGTTTTTTACATTTTTTACATTTTCCTAATAAAAATACAAATGAAATAATCGGTATATTTTCATACCATGATAATTGGTGATTACATTTTCGGCAGTGACTTCTTGGCGATATTATTGATTCGTTTTTTAATAATCTTATTCCCACTACATTATAAAAAGATCCTAATAATAAGCCTAATATAAATATAAATATTGCCATCTTAACCTACTGAATTTCCTGATATAAACCAAACATTGGTAATATAACTGCTAATACTATTCCGCCTACTACTACTGCTAAAAAGATAATCATAGCCGGTTCAATAAAACTTTTCATACTATTAATAATTGATTTATGACTAGTTTGATAATAATCCGCTACTTTACTCATCATATCAGCTAGTTCACCAGTTGATTCACCAGTAACAATCATATAATAGGCAACATCAGGTACAGCCCAATGATTTTTAAAAGCTTGCGATATTTTATCACCTTTAGCAATATTATTTATGGTATTAATCATAATTTCTTTATAGATTTCATTAGTAGTAATATTAGTTAAAATGCTGATACTTTCAGTAATAAAGACATTATTTTTTAATAATGAAGAAAATGTCTTAGCAAATATATTCATTTCTTTATAAATAATAATTTTACCTATTAAAGGTAACTTCATTAATAATTTTTGGATTTGATGTCTAAAGGCTTTAATATTTCGATATAACAGGACAATAGTTAAAATAAAAATTATTATAACCAAAATAATATATAAAAAATTGGCACTTAAGAATTGACTTGCAATAATTATAGATGATGTTAAACTATTTAATTCTGCTCCAGCTTGAGCATAAACATCTTGGAATTTAGGAATAACATATATCAAAATAAAGGCTACTACTCCAATTGAAAAAACCATTATAATAGCGGGATAACTCATTGCACTTACCATTTGTTTTCTTGTTGTTTCAATATCAGTATAATAGTTAGCCATATCATCGAGAGTTGCTTCTAGTTCTCCGGTTGCTTCAGCTGCTTTTATCATATTTATTAATAATTGGGGGAAAATATTTTTTTGTTTTTCTAATGCTGTAGAAAATGATTCTCCTAAAGTTAAATTATATATAATTGAATCAAATACTCTTTTCTTACTAGTATCTTTACTCATTTGTTTACCTAAGATTCGCATTGAATCTGTTAAAGGAATTCCTGATTTAATATAAGTAGATAATTGGGTTAACCAAAATATTAAATCTTTATTTTTAAATTTTGCAGAATTAAAAGAAGTTGGACCATATAAAAGTTCAATAAGTTTTGATGTTTCTATTTTTAATACTTTATAATCTTCATTTTCTAAATAAGTGTATACTTCCATTTTTGAATATGCTATAAAAGTATTTACTTCTTTTTTCCCTTCACTATTTATAGCCGTATATCGATATGTTAAAGGTTTATCACTTCTTCCAGTTTCTTCTTGCAGAGAACTAATTAACTTTTTTCTTATAACATCTTCCCGAATAGTTCTTCTGTTAATTATCGGTTTCTTTTCTTCTTCATTTATTTCATCTATTTGATCAATAATGGTCTTTTCTTCAACTGTGGTTAAATTTGCGGCTTCCTTAGGAGCTATTTCTTCAATATTTATCTTTTTTCTCTTGTTACTGGCATATAATTTATAAATACTATCACCAATTATTTTAAAAAATAATCTAAAAGGATATATGATGCCATATAGAACATAATAACAACCTAAAAAGAAATACATAAAAGGCGAATAAACAATTTTTAAAGGATTATTTCTTTTTTTAGCCATTATAATACACCCTTCTATTATTATTTATTATAACATAAATATTTTTTATATTAAACTATTTAATTATCTAACATATAATATATTAGGTGAAACTTATGAATTATAATAGTACTTTAACTTTAGGAAAAATATTAATCGGAATATCAAAAACATTAGGAATTGCTAATCAAGTAATTCCTCTTTATCAGCAAACAAAACCTTTAGTTAAAAATGCCCGTAGTGCTTATAATTTAATTAAAACAAATAATAAAGTTTCCAACTCTAAAGCAAATTTTATTAAAGAAGACCGCCAAATAATAGAAAAGACTATTTCTAATTCTAGTAATAGTCCTCAATTTTTTTTATAATATTCTAATAAATTTAAAAATTCTCTTTTGCGTAAATCAAGCTTTTCTTCACTACTTGCTTCAAATCGTAAAGTTATAGATGGACCGGTATTACTACATCTTATTAAAGAAAAACCATCATCATAATTTACCCTTACCCCATCAATAGTATTAACATCTTCATATTTACTTAAAGCATAATTTTTTATGTTTTCAATAATATCCCATTTTTTATTATCAGGAATACTAATTCTTATTTCTGGAGTATTAAAATATTTATTCATATGCTGATAAGTTTCAGAACTTTTTTTGTTGGTATTTACTAAAATATTTAAAAACCTAATTCCCGCATATATACCATCATCATAGCCATCAAAATCATCTTTGAAAAATATATGGCCTGAATATTCTCCCCCAATTAAAACGGGTATATCATGAACCATTGTTTCGATATAAGCTGAACCATTTTTAAGCATCATTGGGATACCATTAATTCGGATTATTTCTTGTTCTAAAGCTTTAGAACACTTAACATCAATAATTACCTTTTTATTATCAACTTGGGGAATTATTTCATTTGCAAAAACGCCAATTAAAATATCAGTAGGAATCATATTTCCTTTTTCATCTACGATACCTACGCGATCTCCATCACCATCAAAACCTAAACCTACATCAGCTTTTAGTCCAATTACTTTCGCCTTTAATTCTTTTAAGTTTTGCTCCTCATTTGGATCTGGATTATGGACCGGAAAGCTTCCGTCACTTTCGGCATTTAAATAAGTAACTTCAATATTTAAATTATCAAAAACTTCTTTTACTAATATTGAAGTTGTTCCATTTCCAGTATCTATTACTACTTTAAGGGGTTTATTGATATTGGCTTTTGAGATTAACATTTTAACATATTCGTTTTGGAAATTAGCTTTATTTAACTCTCCTACGCCTGATAAGAATTGTTTTTCTTTTATTATATTATATAATTCCGCTAATTTTTCCTGGTTTAAATGTAAAAAATTTGTCCCAAATACTTTAAAACCGTTATCATAAGATGGATTATGACTAGCAGTAATCATTATTCCAAAGGGCAGATTTAACTTTCTACTAGAGTAATTAAATAATGGTGTTGTCGATAAACCAATATCGGTAACATTTACCCCTGTATTTAGAATTCCTTTTATTAATGCTTCATGAAGTTCTGCACCACTTAGTCTATTATCATGTCCCACGATACAAGCTTTTATTTTATTATTATTTAAATAAGTTCCAAATGCTTTACCAATTATTTCAGCTATTTTAAAATTAATTTGTTCAGGATATCTACCTCTAATATCATTTTCTCTTAAAATGTTATAATCCACTTTTTATCCCTCCATATTTAATTATATCAATAAAAAAATAATGTATTAAGAATATTTTTTTATTTTGGCTAACTTTACATTTATAAATCTTCAATTATTAAAGATTTTGATTCCTTCATATCTTTAGGAATAGCAATATCTAAATATTTAAGTAAAGTTGGTGCAACATTAGTTAAGTCTCCACTACTTTTTAAATTAATATTTTTATCCATTAATATAAAAGGCACAGGAGCCATTGAATGAGTAGTTACAATTTTGTTGTTTTCATCTAACATAGTATCAGCATTACCATGATCAGCAAGTAAAATAACTTTATAAAAATTGTCTTCAGCATTTTCAATTAATTCGGCTAAACATTTATCTAAGCCTTCAAGAGCCTTAACAGTAGCATCAAAGTTACCGGTATGGCCAACCATATCAGGATTAGCATAATTAACTAAAACAAAATCATAATCTTTTTCTAAACATTTTATTGTTTGTTTAGTTATATCTTGAGCACTCATTAAGGGAGTTAAATCATAAGTTCTAACAAGAGGACTAGGAATTAAAAAATTATCTGTTCCTTTAAATTTAGGAGATTTCTCAGAATTAAAAAATTTTGTAACATGAGAATATTTTTCTGTTTCAGCAACTCTAGCTTGGGTTATCCCTAAATCGGAAAAATATTCACCAATAGGATATAGTTCTTCTTCATTAAATTCAAATAAAGGAGTTACATTTTTTATTTCTTCTTGTTTAAATAAAGTAAAAACTTTTAAATTATTAATTATACTATTTTGAAAACCATTAAATTCTTTATCACTTATGGCATTTAATATTTGGATTGCTCTATCATGACGATAGTTAAGCCATAATAAGGCATCATGTTCAGCTAATTTTATATTTTTTAATAATAAAGGAGGAAAGAACTCATCATATATATTCTTTTTATAACAATTTTTAATCGCCATTTCTAAATTTATTATTTTTAGACCATTACCATTAACGATCATATTATAATAATACTTGGTACGATCATATTTTTTATCGCGGTCCATAGCATAATATCTGCCACAAACCGAAACAATTTCTCCCAAACCTTGCTGATCAAATACCTTTTGTAATTGATTTATATAAATTAAAGAAGAATTAATTGCCGTATCTCTACCATCAGTTATTACATGAAAATATATTTTTTTAACTCCCATATTTTTTAAAATTGGGATAAGTTTTAACATATAATCAATATGACTATGAACTCCTCCATTGGACAAAAGTCCCATCAAATGTAAATTTGAATTATTTGATTTAACATGATTAACTAAAGCAATTAAATTTTCGTTTTCATATATCGTTTTTTTATCTATTTCTTCATTAATAATAGTCATTTTTTGTTTAATTTTATGGCCTAAACCAATAACCCCATGACATATCTCGCTATTACCAAATTGGTAATCGGGTAATCCAACATAATTACCTGATGCTTCTAATAAAGAATGAGGGTCTTCTTCCCAAAGCTTTTTAAAATATGGCATATTAGCTTTTTTTATAGCATTACCATGCTCTTCTTCTCTTATCCCAAAACCGTCTAATATTATCATTAATATTTTTTTCATAATTCTCCTTTATTTAGGTTAATTTTTTTATTTTATTATTCACAAACAGTTACAAATTCGGCACTTAATGAAGCATCTTCGATATTAAAAGTAAGTTTTACATATCCATCAAGTTTATTATTGCTCTTGGGGTTAATTATAATACCTTCCCCTTCTGAGGTTTTTTCTATTTCATAAATTCCTAATGCAACTATATCTCTATATAGTTCATAGCATCGAGAGCATTTATTTTCTTCACAATTTTCCGCCGGATCTCCATCACGTTTTATTTCATCAAGTAAATATAAATTAGCATATTTTAATGTTGCTGATTCAATAGTTTTTATTTTATTATTATAAGTTGTTTCTTTAATTGTTTTATCAACGCCATTATATACTGGCATGGCAATTATAATTATCATCGATAAAATTATGATAGTTGTGATAGTTTCTACTAAGGTAAATCCATTTTTCATTATAATCACCTATTATAATATTACCACATTCCCAATAAAAAAAGTAGTTTTTACTACTTTTTTACATTAACCTTTTTCAACAACTTTTACTTTGATAGTTGTAACTTTGGGTACTAAATTAACTCTAACATCATCAATTGATACAATAATAGGAACTTCATGACTACCAGGACCATAGCCGCTTAAGTCAACTTGGGCTTTTATCGAAGTTAATTCGAGATTATCTAAAACACTTTGAACTCCTTTAGCAATTACAGTAATTACTCGATCGTCAACGCTAGCTGCTCCAACCGTGTAATTATTACTTAAATTGATTGCTTCTACTTGGATATTATTAAATTCTTTACTAGTTTCAGATTGTAAAGCCACATCAATAGTAGTAGTTGTTTCCGTCATAAATCTTACTCCAGCTGGTTTAGTTAAAGAAACACTAAATGATTTATCAGTACTTAAACCATCAATATCAATTCCAGCTTCAATATAATTTAAATTATCTAAAATAGATTGTTCGCCATAAACTTTTACTTTATTAACGGAACTATTCAAACTAGAAATAGCATACCCGACAGTTAACGTTCCTTCTGTAACTACTTTTACAGGTAATTCAGCATAGTATGAATCAACGACAATAGTAGCACTTACCTTAGCAGGAACAATTTCAACATTATCAATTTTTACTCCATTGTTATCATATGCTACTAATATAATAGAATCTACTGTAAAAGTCCCTTTTTCAGTTAAGTTAGCAGTTTTTAAATCAATTAAAGCTTTAACAGAAGATACTGTCTCTAACGCTTCAGCTGAGCCTTTAACAATAACTTCATTGCGATCTAATTTAACATCTTTAATCGATAACTTACTATCAAGTTTGTCTTGGTATAATAAATCGTATGATAAAGATTTAACGGCGCTTATTTTTTCACTTATTTTTATAGTAATACTACTTGGATCTAATTTATAATTAACCGAACCAATACTATGATTATATTTGAATTTTACTTTAAACTGACCGGTTGTATAACCACTTAAATCAAGTATTACTTCATGTTCACCTAATTGTTTAGCTAAATATAAATCGCTTTTGCGTCCAATGAGAGTAATATCTACCGTTTCAGGAACACCTTCAATTACATAAGCTTCTTCATTATAAATAAGTTTTACTGGTTGAGCAGTTAAAACTTCAGCTTCTTCAGTTACTAAACTAATTGCTTTCGTATCTATTAATAAAAACATAATAATAGCAAAAAATAAAGATAAATATATTAATATATTGGGGCGATTTAAAATTCTTTCAAATTTTCCCCCATTGTTTTTAGATAATTCACTAATTCGGTAAATTATTCTACTTATGGGAATAATAATTAATTTATCAATTAAATTATAGATGAATTTGAAAAATGACCCCAAAACTTTGATAATTTTATTCATCAATTTCACCTTCTTCTTCATCAGCATCATAGAAAGCTTCCATTTTTGGCTTTAATTCTTCTAATAATAATAATCTAAATTCTTCTAAAGTTAAATTATAGTTTAAATTACTGTCAAAAGCGATGCTAATACGACCTGTTTCTTCTGATACTATTAAAGCAATAGCATCAGTTTCTTCCGCAATTCCTAAAGCCGCTCTATGGCGAGTTCCTAATTTTTTATTAACACTAGGATTCATACTTGTCTTAAATACAGCCCCAGCACAAGTTAAACGGTCACCTTGAATAATTACGCCACCATCGTGAAGCGGATTTGCTGGAAAAAATATTGATTCCAATAATACTGAAGTAATATCCGCATATATTTTATGAGCTGGAACAATATATTCTTGTAATGAAACATTTCTTTCAATTACAATTAATGCTCCAATTCGGTTTCTTTTTAAATATTCAATGGCTCCCATTATTTCAAAAACAACTCTTTCACGTTCATCAACCGTTAAAACTTTATGTCTTCCTAATAACTGGCTTCTACCGATTGATTCTAAAACTGCTCTAATTTCAGGTTGAAATATTATAATAAGGGCTAATGGTCCCCAAGAAATTACATATTCTAAAAGTACTCCTACGGTATATAAATTTAATACATTACTAATGATTTTAATAATAATTAAGATTGCTATACCTTTAAATATTAAAACTAATTTTACATTATTTTTTAAATTCTTTAATAAGTAATAAAAGATAAACCATACAATACTAATATCAATTATCTTCGTTACGATATTCCACAATGACAACAATGTCATATAAGTATCACTCCTTTAATAGTATAGATATTATATCAAAATTTTTAATAAAATACTATATATCATTTAAAAAAGATAATACTATTTATTATCTTTTGCTTTTTTATCATTATCAAGTGGTTCTGGAGTTAAATCTTTTTGATCATCAGTTAGAACAAAATCTTCTTCATTTTTTGTAGAAGATTCTCTATCATCTTCTACTTCAGAAATTTCAGGTTGACTTTCATTAGTAACATTTTCTACTTCTTCTGGTTGAACTTCCGGCACGATATTTTCAGTTAAAAGAACATTATTTTCTTTTAACCCTTCTACTGCCTCAGCTTTCTTTTTATTCCTAGTACTATCAATTATATAACCTATAAGTGCAAAAACTAAAAAAGCCGCAATAATCATTATAAATAAATAATGATCTCCTATAAATTCTTTCATAACCTTTTCCCTTTCTATCTTTACTTATTTAATTATATTCTAAATATTAGTTAATTATTAAACTTTTATTGGTTGGTTGAATTTGAATAAAGGTATTACCATCATTAACAATTATTTCTTCTCCATTTAAGTGTTTATAGACGGTTTGTGAACCTCTAGAAGTCTTGCTCCAAGTAATAGGTACTGCATAGCCATTTGATATTAAATAGCCTTCTCCTTGACCAACATTTTTGATATCTTGACGACCGGTACTATCAATTGAAACATTTCTTACTTGATAAATAATAATATTTTTAAAAGTATATTGTTTTTCTGTTACATAGTCAATATGTTCTTTATCATTAACAAATCTTTTATAAGTTTTAGATTCAATATCGAATTTATAAGAACTCTTAATATTATTAGAATATTCAATATTAACATTATTAGCAACTAAAGCTTCTTCATATTTATCAAAATTAATTGCTTCAATACTATAGTTTAATAATAAGTTTTTATTTCTTTCTATTCTTTTATTACCAATGCCGTTTTTAAGTTTTTCCGTACTGGTAAATAAAGTGTGTTCATAATTAACGTTTTTTCCTAATTTTTTATCTCGCCAACCGGTTTTCGAATCATCAACCACAATGCGATGAATACCTAATGAAGAAAATTGAGCTTGAGCTTGAGGCGATTGACCATGATGAACATAGAAAGCATCATTTTCTAAAGCATAATCTAAATAATAATGACGAGCACTTCTTACTGAACCTATTCTTTCAACATCAACATCCATAAATAATGCTAAATAACGAGTAAGTCCGCCTTCAACTATCATTTCATATATGATAAAGGCATCTTGAAGTCCACTTTGTAAAGGACGGGCTGCACCAATATTATTTATCATAACAGCATAAGGTCTAGTTTTAGATTCTAAATCAACAATCTGCAATTTTTTTTCTTCTTTAATGTCCGGTTTTAAAATATTTTTTTTAATTGGACTTTCATCAGGGTAAAAGTAACAATATCCTCCTATTCCAATTAATGCTAATATAAATATACCCCCTAATATATAATTTACTTTCTTATTAATATTATTTTTATTCTTTTTAGTTTTCTTTATTTTTTCTTTTGTCATATAACTTCCTCTTTCATTGTTTATCATAACATAATAACTAATCTTTGAAAATAATTAATTGTATATATATTTTTATTTTGATATAATTTATCTAGAAATGGAGCGTTATAATACTATGAAAATTGATCAAAAATTATTAAAACCAATGGGAATTGCAATTGGAGGATTAATATTACTAATTTTAATAATTGCTTTAATAACTAGTTGTGGTAAAAATAAAAAATATACCTTTGAAGAATTAGGAACTAAATTAATATCTTTAACTCAAAATTATTATGATAAAAATAAGAATTTGCTTCCTAAGGAAGATGAATCTACTTCTATATCGGCCCAACATTTTGTAACCGATAATAAAATTAAAAGTTTAAAATTAAAAAATGGCGATACTTGTAGTGGTGAAATAATAGTGTCTAATAATAATGGCTATTATTTATACACTCCTAAAATCGATTGTAATGATATTAAATCTATTACTCTTGTAGAAAAATTAACCGATGATAAAAATATTGTAACTACTGGGAGCGGGCTTTATCAATATAATGATACATATATTTACCGAGGAGAAAATTTAAATAATTATATTTCCTTTGCCGAAAAAACATGGCAAATAATTAGAATTAATAGCGACGGAACATTGCGAGTTATGGATACTAGTAAAGGACGGAATTCGACATGGGATAATAGATATAATATCGAAAAAACATCAAAATCTGGTATTAATGATTTTATTACCAATGATATTAATAGTCGAATAAAAGATTATTTAAACAGTATTTATTTAAATGAAGAAGAATTTAATGATACTAATCGAGCTTACTTTACAAAACATGACCTATGTGTTGGCAAAAGATCAGCTAACGAAACAATTAATGATGGTCAAATAGAATGCTCTAAAGTAGTAGAGAATCAAATATTTGGTTTATTACAAGCAAACGAATATTTATTAGCTAGCTTAGACTCTAATTGTAAAAGCACTTTTGACAAAAGCTGTATTAATTATAATTATTTAGTATCTGGTTCGGGAAACACTTGGACAATTACCGCAGATAACGATTCTTCTGATAAAGTTTATAGAATTAGTAGTTCCTTATCTCTTACTTCAGCATCTAATTCAAGCAATGCCAAAATAGTAGCTCATTTAGATGAAAATGTTTTATATGTTTCTGGTAAAGGTACTATTGAAGATCCCTATTTAATTAAATAAAAA